>NZ_JBFBGK010000077.1:0-43742 GCF_040684615.1 Streptomyces sp. NPDC089919 | reverse complement strand
TGTGGAGCAGTTGGTTAGCTCGCCACCCTGTCAAGGTGGAGGTCGCGGGTTCAAGTCCCGTCAGGATCGCTTTCCTCTGAAGCCCGTATCTCCGGATACGGGCTTCAGGCGTTTCCGGGTCCGGTCGGGCCCCGTCGGATCCGGGCGTTCCACGCCGGACGTTTGAGCGCCGCACAAAGCGGAATGATTAATTCCGACACGCCGCCCACCGGGCCGCCGGCCCTCACTCTCCGTCACCCGCGCGATTGACCGGTCTCTACCGACGAGTCCCCTTACGGGTGCAATGCCGGAACGACAAGGGTGAACCCGTGTGACAGGTGTCACCGAATGAGTTTTTGGAATGTTCTTGTTTACGGCACTCCTACATAGGATCGATTTTATATGTGCAATTGCACCCTGCTCGAGGGACACTCCAGGCGGAAGCATTGGCCAAGGCTCGGGGCATAAAAAGATCGCGCTGGACCCGGCGGAGTCCAGCGCGATCAGACGACTTCACACCTGCCGAGCAGGGGCTAGGACCTGTTGGGGCAGGTCCCGTCGCATGGAGCTGTGTGGGGTTCATCGGATTGGGGGACCCGACGAAGACCCGGTATTACGGGGTGCTGCGGTAACTCAGGCCTCGCTGCGCTGCTGCGGAATTCCCGCCAGCAGGGCGCGGACCTCAGCCTCGCGGTAACGGCGGTGTCCACCCAGGGTGCGGATGGACGTGAGCTTGCCAGCCTTGGCCCAGCGAGTGACCGTCTTCGGGTCCACGCGGAACATCGTGGCAACCTCAGCCGGGGTCAGCAGCGGCTCGGCATCAGGGGTGCGAGCGGTCATGAGCGGCCTCCTCGGGAGAACCGAACCATCTCGGTTCTTTCCTCTAAATTCTGCACCTTGGCCCGCGTTGCCCGAAATGGACATACGCGGGCCGAGTCGGTTATAGGACGAACGGCTTGTCCTCGGCACTACAACTACACCATCTGTCCAGCCACGTCGGCCAAACCGATGGAATTGCCCTCTGAGGTGTTCATCCGCGACGGAAGCCGATGGACCCACGCATAACGGACAGTCACCTCACAGTGACGATCAGTCACACAGCAATCGGGGGCCATCTCGCCCCCCATAGAGCGCATTACCGAGCATTCCGCCCTTAGTTGGGCGGAAGGAACCCTCCCCGGACTCCTTGTCCTATTTTGGCACGAGGGTAGGGGAACGGCGCAAGGGTGTAGATAGTGCGGTCCGTCACGCTTGAGTCATTAGCCGGGATCAGGACGTAGGTCCCGGCCGAACGGCCCGAGTCGCGCAGGTGACGCGCAGGTGACGGACCCGCCCGGACCGGCTCAGTTCGCGAACAGCCGCTCCCGCACCGCCCGCCAGCGCTCCGCCAGCCGCCCGAAGGCCTCGTCGGCCCCGGCCTCGTCGCCGTCCCGCAGCCCCGCCAGCGCGGCCGCCAGGTCCGCCGCCGAGTGGTCCGCCGCCAGCCGCTCCGCGGCGAGCGCGTGCACCAGGCCGCCGTAGTCCAGCTCGACCATGGACCGCGGATGGAACTCCTCGAGCCAGCTGCCGACGTCCACCAGCCCCTCGGCCAGCGGAGCGTACCCCTCCGCCCGACGGAGCACCCGGAGCGCCCGGGCCACCCGGCGCCGCCCCTGCACCATCGGCGTGCGGTAGCGCAGCCGCTCCCCGGGAAGGTACTCCCGCTCCTCGTCCGTGAACAGTACGAACCAGCGCAGCGGGACCTGCCACACCGCGCTGCGGATCCACGGCCGGGCGTCCGGGTTCCGCTCCCGCCACCGCTCGTAGTCCGCGACCGCCTGCATCCGCACCACCGGCGGCAGCGCGGCGTCCAGGACCGCGGCCGGCAGCCGGCCGGCGTCCCCGGCCGGCCGGGCCGCGCTCCCGATCAGCTCCTCCAGCGCCAGCCAGCCGCGCAGCCGGGTCCGCCAGGGACAGACCAGCAGCGTCGCGCCGTCCTGCGCCAGGAAGGCGTCCCCGCTCTCGTGCACCGGCACGCCGACCGCGGGCACCGGCACCAAGTCCGCCAGGGCCCCGCGCAGTTCGTCCTGGTACGTCGGGACCCGGCCGCGCCGGGCGTAGTCGGACCAGTGCGTCCGCTCCGGCTCCGGGAACGCGCCCAGCGGTTCGTACACGCGCAGGTAGGAGGCGTACGGCACGGTCGGTGCCGACCGCTCGGAGGGGGCCCTGGGCTCGGGGGATTCGGTCACCCCCACCTCCTCCCCGCCGGCCGGCCCGGGTACTCCCCGGTACTCCGCCGGGGCTCCGGTACTCCGGGAGAGCGTGATCTGGGGCACGGGGGCCTTGCGGGCGTCCCTTTGGATTTACGCTGCTCCTACCAGCCCTCCCCACCCGCAGGAGGGCACCCGCCGCATCTCTTCCATGGGAGTCACCACCGTGACCGAAATGACCGACGGCGTCCTGCACACCCTGTTCCGCACGGAGCAGGGCGGCCACGAGCAAGTCGTGCTGTGCCAGGACCGCGCCACCGGCCTGAAGGCCGTCATCGCCATCCACTCCACCGCGCTGGGCCCGGCCCTCGGCGGCACGCGCTTCCACGCGTACGCCTCCGACGAGGAGGCCGTCACCGACGCGCTGAACCTCTCGCGCGGCATGTCGTACAAGAACGCCCTGGCCGGCCTCGACCACGGTGGCGGCAAGGCCGTCATCATCGGCGACCCGGACGTCCTCAAGAGCGAGGAACTGCTGCTGGCCTACGGCCGCTTCGTGGAGTCCCTGGGCGGCCGCTACGTGACCGCGTGCGACGTCGGCACCTACGTCGCCGACATGGACGTGGTGGCCCGCGAGACCCGCTGGGCGACCGGCCGCTCCCCCGAGAACGGCGGCGCGGGCGACTCGTCCGTGCTGACCGCCTACGGCGTCTTCCAGGGCATGCGCGCCAGCGCCCAGCACGTCTGGGGCGACCCGACCCTGCGCGGCCGCAAGGTCGGCGTCGTGGGCGTCGGCAAGGTCGGCCACTACCTGGTCGAGCACCTGCTCGCGGACGGCGCCGAGGTCGTGATCACCGACGTCCGCCAGGAGTCGGTGCAGCGCATCCTCGACAAGCACCCGCAGGTCACCGCCGTCGCCGACACCGAGACCCTGATCCGCACCGAGGGCCTGGACATCTACGCCCCGTGCGCCCTGGGCGGCGCGCTCAACGACGACTCGGTCCCGGTGCTCACCGCCAAGATCGTCTGCGGCGCGGCCAACAACCAGCTGGCCCACCCGGGCATCGAGAAGGACCTCGCGGACCGCGGGATCCTCTACGCGCCCGACTACGTGGTCAACGCCGGCGGCGTGATCCAGGTCGCCGACGAGCTGCACGGCTTTGACTTCGACCGCTGCAAGGTCAAGGCCACCAAGATCTTCGACACCACCCTCGAGATCTTTGCCCGTGCGAAGTCCGACGGCATTCCGCCGGCCGCCGCGGCCGACCGGATCGCCGAGCAGCGGATGGCGGAGGCGCGCGCCGCGCGCACCGCGTAACCGCCGCCGGACGGTGTGCGCACGGCCCGTCGGGGTGCAGCGAGACAAGACTCACTGCACTTCGGCGGGTCGGCCGCCGATTAGGGGCTAAAATCGCAGCTGACCAGCGAGTACGGGGCGCCTCGCAGGCACTGCTCCACGGCACGTCATGCGGGCGACGTACCGTATGGCCGCGGAAGCAGGTACCGTTGAAGCCCTACGGACCGGTCTCTCTGCGGAGAGCCCGTTCCGAATCATGAACGCGTGTCAAGACTCTGGGGCCGTCGAGCCCCGTCACCGAGGGGGTCGAGCCATGGGGCGCGGCCGGGCAAAGGCCAAGCAGACGAAGGTCGCCCGCCAGCTGAAGTACAGCAGCGGCGGGACTGACCTGTCGCGTCTGGCCAACGAGCTGGGCGCATCGACTTCGGAGCCGGTCTCGAACCAGCCGCCTAACGGCGAGCCGTTCGAGGACGACGACGAGGACGACGACCCGTACGCCCGCTACGCGGATCTGTACGACGACGACGAGGACGACGACGAGGAGTCCGGTCCGTCGTCCCAGCGTCGCGGCGCTTGACGCAACAGGCCGACCTAGCAGCAGGCTTCATAGCCACAAACACGAAACCCGGTCCGGGATCACCCGGACCGGGTTCTGTGCTGCCTTGGGGCAGCACAGTGTGCACGGTCTGCCGCCTCAGCCGGCGTAGCTCCCGGTCAGGGTCGCACCCTCGGTGTGCTCCCCGCGCTCGGTGATCTCACCGGCGACCCAGGCGTCGACACCCCGGTCGGCGAGCGTGGTCAGGGCCACCTCGACCGACTCGGCCGGCACCACGGCCATCATGCCGACGCCCATGTTCAGCGTCTTCTCCAGCTCGAGCTGCTGCACCTGACCGGCCGTGCCGACCAGGTCGAAGATCGCGCCCGGGGTCCAGGTCGACCGGTCGACCGTGGCGTGCAGGTGGTCGGGGATCACCCGGGCCAGGTTGGCCGCCAGGCCGCCGCCGGTGATGTGCGAGTACGCGTGCACCTCGGCGGTCCGGGTGAGCGCCAGGCAGTCCAGCGAGTAGATCTTGGTGGGCTCCAGCAGCTCCTCGCCGAGGGTGCGGCCGAGCTCCGGGACCTCCTGCTCCAGGCGCAGTCCGGCCCGGTCGAAGAGGACGTGCCGGACCAGCGAGTACCCGTTGGAGTGAAGACCGGAGGACGCCATGGCGATGACCGCGTCACCCGTACGGATGCGATCCGCGCCGAGCAGCCGGTCGTACTCGACCACGCCGGTGCCGGCGCCGGCCACGTCGAAGTCGTCCGGGCCCAGCAGGCCCGGGTGTTCGGCGGTCTCGCCGCCGACCAGGGCGCAGCCGGCCAGCACGCAGCCCTCGGCGATGCCCTTGACGATCGAGGCGACCCGCTCCGGGTGGACCTTGCCCACGCAGATGTAGTCGGTCATGAACAGCGGCTCGGCGCCGCAGACGACGATGTCGTCCATGACCATCGCGACCAGGTCGTGGCCGATGGTGTCGTACACGCCCAGCTGGCGGGCGATGTCGACCTTCGTGCCGACGCCGTCGGTGGCCGAGGCGAGCAGCGGGCGCTCGTAGCGCTTGAGGGCGGAGGCGTCGAAGAGGCCGGCGAAACCGCCGAGGCCGCCGAGGACCTCGGGGCGCTGCGTCTTCTTCACCCACTCCTTCATCAGCTCGACGGCGCGGTCGCCCGCCTCGATGTCGACGCCCGCGGACGCGTAGCTGGCACCGGTGGTCTCTGACATGGGAGAGAACTTTCGTGTCGTTCGTGTCGTACTGCGGGTCGGCCCCGGGAAGGGGCGCCGCTCTTACGGGCGGCTCTTACGGGCGACGGAGCGCGTCGGCGGCGTCCGTGCCGCCCGCCAGCTCGGTCTCCAGCAGCTGCTTGCCCAGCAGCTCCGGGTCCGGGAGCTCCATGGGGTACTCGCCGTCGAAGCAGGCCCGGCAGAGGTTCGGCTTCTGGATGGTGGTCGCCTCGACCATCGCGTCGAGCGAGATGTAGGAGAGCGAGTCCGCGCCCAGGGAGGTGGCGATCTCGTCGACCGTCATGCCGTTGGCGATCAGCTCCGCGCGGGTGGCGAAGTCGATGCCGAAGAAGCAGGGCCACTTCACCGGCGGGGAGGAGATCCGGATGTGGACCTCGGCCGCACCGGCCTCGCGGAGCATCTTCACCAGCGCGCGCTGGGTGTTGCCGCGGACGATCGAGTCGTCGACGACCACCAGCCGCTTGCCGCGGATGACTTCCTTGAGCGGGTTGAGCTTCAGACGGATGCCGAGCTGGCGGATCGTCTGCGAGGGCTGGATGAAGGTCCGGCCGACGTAGGCGTTCTTGACCAGGCCGGAGCCGTACGGGATGCCGCTCGCCTCGGCGTAGCCGACGGCGGCGGGGGTGCCCGACTCCGGGGTCGCTATCACGAGATCGGCGTCGACCGGCGCTTCCTTGGCCAGCCGGCGGCCCATCTCGACGCGCGAGAGGTAGACGTTGCGGCCGGCGATGTCGGTGTCCGGACGGGCCAGGTACACGTACTCGAAGACGCAGCCCTTGGGCTTCGCTTCCGCGAATCGCGAGGTGCGCAGACCGTTCTCGTCGATGGCGACGATCTCACCCGGCTCGACCTCGCGGACGAAGCTGGCGCCGCAGATGTCGAGCGCGGCGGTCTCGGAGGCGACGACCCAGCCGCGCTCCAGGCGGCCCAGCACCAGCGGGCGGATGCCCTGCGGGTCACGGGCGCAGTAGAGGGTCCCCTCGTCCATGAAGACCAGGGAGAAGGCACCGCGGACCTTCGGGAGGACCACCGCGGCGGACTCCTCGATGGTCAGCGGCTTGCCGTCGGCATCCACCTGGCCGGCCAGCAGGGCCGTCACCAGGTCGGTGTCGTTGGTGGCCGCCACCTGGGTGGCACGGCCGTCCTGCCGGGGCAGGTCGGCGACCATCTCGGCGAGTTCGGCGGTGTTCACCAGGTTGCCGTTGTGTCCCAGGGCGATCGAGCCGTGGGCGGTCGCGCGGAAGGTGGGCTGCGCGTTCTCCCACACCGAGGCACCGGTGGTGGAGTAACGGGCGTGACCGACCGCGATATGGCCCTGGAGGGAGCCGAGGGAGGTTTCGTCGAAGACCTGGGACACGAGGCCCATGTCCTTGAAGACGAGGATCTGGGAACCGTTGCTCACAGCAATGCCCGCGGACTCTTGTCCACGGTGCTGCAGCGCATACAGTCCGAAGTAGGTGAGCTTGGCGACCTCTTCACCCGGAGCCCAGACACCGAAGACGCCGCAAGCGTCCTGGGGGCCCTTCTCGCCGGGGAGCAGGTCGTGGTTGAGTCGTCCATCACCACGAGGCACGCTTTGAGTGTAGGCGAGATCGACCACTGGTCCGAATTCGGGAGCCCCGGGAAATCTCACAGCACAGAGGGTGACGGAACACCCCCGTCTCGGTATGCGGATCCTTTGTTGACACCTACAAGGGAATTCGTACAGGCTCTCGCCCATGCAGCCTCTCGGTGACCGGATCGTCACCCTCGTCGAGCGCCGGCACGTGGACCTGGTCCGTGTCGCGAGCGCCATCTGTCGCTGCTCCGCGTAGCCGCAACTCTTTTTCCTTTTCTGCTTTTTCTCCGCCCGGCCCCGCCCTGCCGACGGGTGCGCCCCCGCGCGCCCCGGCCCGGTCGCGGGCCCGGCGTGCTGCGCTTGGGAGCCCCTGTGTCTTCGTCCAACCACCCGCTGTCCCGACGTGCCTTCGCGGGAGCCGTCACAGCCGGCGCCGCGGCCGCCGCCGGCGTCGCCGCGAGCGCCCCGGAAGCCCTCGCGGACGCCTCCGGGACCCCCTCGGAACGCCCTTTCCGGGCCGCCCGGGAACGCCGCGCGAAGCGGCCGAACATCCTCTTCATCCTGGGCGACGACCTCGGCTGGGCCGACCTCTCGTCCTACGGCTCACCGCACATCCGCACCCCGAACCTGGACCGGCTGGCGCGCCGGGGGGTCCGCTTCACCGACGCCTACGCCGGCTCCGCCACCTGCTCCCCGACCCGCTTCAGCCTGTACACCGGCCGCTTCCCCGGCCGTACGAAGGGCGGGCTCGCCGAGCCCATCGCGGACCGCAGCGCCGGCCTCGAGCCCTCCCACCCCACCCTCGCCTCGCTGCTCCGGGAGGCCGGGTACGCCACCGCGCTGATCGGCAAGTGGCACTGCGGCTACCTGCCCGACTACAGCCCCACCCGGTCCGGCTGGGACGAGTTCTTCGGCAACTTCGGCGGGGCCCTGGAGTACTACTCCAAGCTGGGCCTGGCCGGCGAGTACGACCTCTACGAGGGCGACGCCGAGTACCGGGACCTGCGCTACTACACGCGGATCATCACCGAGCGGGCCGCCGAGTACGTCTCCCGGGAGCATGACCGGCCCTGGCTGCTGAACCTCAACTTCACCACCCCGCACTGGCCCTGGATCGCCGACGGCGACACCGAGCAGAGCGCGGAGATCGTCCGCCGGATCAAGGCGGGCGACCGGAACGCCCTGTGGCACCAGGACGGCGGGTCCGTCGACAAGTACCGGGAGATGGTCGAGGACCTGGACCGCTCGGTGGGGCGGGTGCTGGCCGCACTGCGGCGGGCCGGCCGGGAGCAGGACACCCTGGTCGTCTTCGCCAGCGACAACGGCGGCGAGCGGTTCTCCTACAACTGGCCGCTCTCCGGCAACAAGGCCTCCCTCCAGGAAGGCGGGATCCGGGTGCCCACCCTCCTGAGCTGGCCCGCCCGGATCGACGGCGGCCAGGTCAGCCACGAGCCGGTCTTCAGCCCCGACTGGACGGCCACCCTGCTGGAGCTGGCAGGCACCCGGCCGCACCCGGCCTACCCGCTGGACGGCGCCAGCCTGGCCGGGTACCTGCTCCGCGGGGAGGCCGCGCCGCGCCGGGACCTGTTCTGGCGGGTCCGCGGCGAGCGGGCGCTGCGCCGCGGCAACTGGAAGTACTACCGCGGCAAGACCGGCCGGGACCAGCTCTTCGACCTGGCCGGGGACGTCCGCGAACAGGCCGACAAGGCGGCCGTGGAGCCGGCCCGGCTGGCCGAGCTCAAGGCCGCCTGGGAGCGGACGGACGCGGGGCTGCTGCCGTACTGACCCCGGGCCGCGGGCCCCGGTGCCGTGCGACGGCACCGGGGCCCGCGGTGCCGGGCCGCCGTGGCGGGCGGCTCAGCCCGCGGTGGCGGTCAGGGTCTTGCCGCCGGGTCCCTCGAGGGTCAGGGCGGTGCCCTCGATGCGGGCCCGGGCCGTGCCGGTCAGGACGGCGGAGACGCTGCGCTCCACCTCGCCCGCCGGGCCGGTGCAGGCCATCTTGGTGGCGGCGACCGGACCGAAGGTGACGGCGGAGCCGGCCACCTTCGCCGTGGCGTGGAAGGAGTTGCAGCCGAGGTTCCCCTCGGCCCTGCCGTCCGTGCCGATCGTGAAGTACGCCGTGCCCTCGGTGCCGGCCGGCAGCGAGGCGGCGCTCTGGCCCGAGCCCAGACCGGTGACGGTCCACTTGGTGCCGGCCAGCGGGGCCGGCGGCGCCTCGGGCCGGGTGGTCAGGACGAGGGTGTCGCCGCTCTTGGCGGTCAGGGTCAGCCGGTCGCCGGAGACGGCCGTGGTCACCGGGCCTTCGATGACCTTCATGAAGGCGTCGGCGAAGGCGGTGCGCGGGGCGTCGCACCCGAGGTCGTTGACGGTGGGGTCGGTCAGGGTGAGGGTCTTGGCCCCGGTCTCGGCCCGGGCGCGGAACGGGCCGCAGCCGTTGTCGCCCTCGGCCGAGTCCTTCGTGATCTGGAGGTAGGCCTGGCCGCCGGCCGGGGCGGCCTGCCGCTTGCCGGCGCTGCTCAGGCTCTCCACGCTCCACCGCACACCGGTCAGTTGCACACCGCCGGCACCCGGATCCGCACCGGACTTCTCCGACCCGCAGGCCGTCAGGACGAGGGCGGCGGCGACGGCCGCCGTGAGGACGTATGGAGTACGCATGCCGGTGGGACGGGCCGGAGCCCGGACCGGTTCCACCGCCGGGGCGGATCCCGGGGGTTCAGCTCATGACCGGCAGGACCCCGCCCAGTCCGGCGCGTTCGCCGCTCGCCCGGACCGCCGCCGCGTCCAGCGCCGCGTCCCAGGCCAGGCGGCCGGTGGCCAGCCGGATCCAGGTCAGCGGATCGGTCTCGACCACGTTCGGCGGGGTGCCGCGGGTGTGCCGGGGGCCCTCCACGCACTGCACCACCGCGAACGGCGGGATCCGGACCTCCACCGAGCCGCCGGGGGCCTTCACCGCGAGGGCGTCGGCGAGGATGCGTACGCAGGCGGCCAGCGCCTGCCGGTCGAGGGGGATCTCCAGGCTCAGGGCGCGGTTCAGGTCGTCGGTGTGCACGACCAGTTCGACGGCCCGGGTGGTGACGAAGTCGGCGACGGTCATGCCGCCGATCCACAGGGTGAGCAGCCGGTCGTCCGGCAGCACCTCGAGCAGTTCGGACAGCCGCTCGCCGGTCCGGTCCCAGAGCGCGGACAGGTCCTCGGCGTCCTTGCCCCGGTGCGCGTCCGCGATCTGCTCGCGGATCGGAGCGGTGGCGAACGGCCAGGTCTGCACGGTGACTTCGGCCCGCTCCGCGGGCGGCCGGGCGGCCGCGGCGGCCAGCGAGCCCACCGCCCAGGCCAGGTGTGCGGCCAGGTCCCGGACGGTCCAGTCGCCCAGCCCGGCCGGCCGCGCCAGCTGCTCGGGGGCCAGCTTCCGGACGGCCTCGGCCGTCAGGGCGTACTGACTGCGCACCGCCGCCCGGGTCCGGGCGGGGTCGTAGCTGCGGGGCTTCGGCTTCCGGGAGGGCGGCATGCGCCCGAGGGTAGCCGTCGGGCCGGCCACCGCGCGCCTGCGCGGGGACCGGCCCGACGGGGTACGGCTGGTACCGGCGGCTACGCGAGCAGCCCCGGGATGGTGGCCTCGTGGGCCTCCTTGAGCTCGGCCAGCGGGATGCTGAACTCGCCCTGGACCTCGATCTCGTCGCCGTCCACCACGCCGATGCGGGTGACCGGGAGGCCCCGGGCACCGCACATGTCGGTGAAGCGGAGCTCCTCGCTGCGCGGGACGGACACGATCGCCCGGCCCGCGGACTCCGAGAAGAGGAAGACGAAGGCGTCCAGACCCTCCGGGACCACCACGCGCGCGCCGTTGCCGCCGCGCAGGCAGGACTCGGTGAGCGCCTGGATGACGCCGCCGTCGGAGAGGTCGTGCGCGGCGTCGATCATGCCGTCGCGGGAGGCCGAGATCAGGATCTCGGCCAGCAGCTTCTCGCGGCCCAGGTCCACCTGCGGCGGCAGGCCGCCGAGGTGGTCGTGGACGACCTGGGACCAGGCCGAGCCGCCCAGCTCCTCGCGGGTGTCGCCGAGCAGGTAGAGGAGCTGGCCCTCTTCCTTGAACGCCATCGGCGTACGGCGGTTGACGTCGTCGATGACACCGAGGACCGCCACGACCGGGGTCGGGTGGATCGCGGTCTCGCCGGTCTGGTTGTACAGGGAGACGTTGCCGCCGGTGACGGGCGTGCCCAGCTCCAGGCAGCCGTCCGCGAGACCGCGGGTGGCCTCGGCGAACTGCCACATGACGGCCGGGTCCTCGGGCGAGCCGAAGTTCAGGCAGTCGGAGATGGCCAGCGGCTTGGCGCCGGTCGCGGCGACGTTGCGGTACGCCTCGGCCAGGGCCAGCTGCGCGCCGGTGTACGGGTCGAGCTTGGCGTACCGGCCGTTGCCGTCGGTCGCCATGGCCACGCCGAGGTTGGTCTCCTCGTCGATGCGGACCATGCCGGCGTCCTCGGGCTGCGCCAGGACGGTGTTGCCCTGCACGAAGCGGTCGTACTGGTCGGTGACCCAGGACTTCGACGCCTGGTTGGGCGACGAGACCAGCGCCAGGACCTGCGCGCGCAGCTCCGCGGAGTCGGCCGGGCGGGGCAGCGCGTTGGCGTGGTCCGCCTGGAGCGCGTCCTGCCAGTCGGGGCGGGCGTACGGACGGTGGTAGACCGGGCCCTCGTGGGCGACGGTGCCCGGGGGCACGTCCACGATCTGCTCGCCGTGCCAGAAGATCTCCAGGCGCTCGCCCTCGGTCACCTCACCGATGACGGTGGCGATGACGTCCCACTTCTCGCAGATCTCCATGAAGCGCTCGACGTGCTGCGGCTCCACGATCGCGCACATGCGCTCCTGCGACTCGCTCATGAGGATTTCCTCGGGCGAGAGCGTGGCGTCGCGCAGCGGGACGGTGTCCAGCTCGACCCGCATGCCGCCGGAACCGGCCGAGGCCAGCTCGGAGGTGGCGCAGGACAGGCCGGCGCCGCCGAGGTCCTGGATGCCGGCGACCAGCTTCTCCTTGAAGATCTCCAGGGTGCACTCGATGAGGAGCTTCTCCTGGAAGGGGTCGCCGACCTGGACGGCGGGGCGCTTGGTGGGCTTGGTGTCGTCGAAGGTCTCGGACGCGAGGACCGAGACGCCGCCGATGCCGTCGCCGCCGGTGCGGGCGCCGTAGAGGATGACCTTGTTGCCGGGGCCGGAGGCCTGGGCGAGGTGGATGTCCTCGTGCTTCATGACGCCGATGCAGCCGGCGTTGACCAGCGGGTTGCCCTGGTAGCAGGCGTCGAAGACGACCTCGCCGCCGATGTTGGGCAGGCCCAGGCAGTTGCCGTAGCCGCCGATGCCCGCGACCACGCCCGGCAGCACGCGCTTGGTGTCGGGGTGGTCGGCCGCACCGAAGCGCAGCGGGTCCACGACGGCGACCGGGCGGGCGCCCATGGCGAGGATGTCGCGGACGATGCCGCCGATGCCGGTGGCCGCGCCCTGGTAGGGCTCGATGTACGACGGGTGGTTGTGCGACTCGACCTTGAAGGTGACCGCGTAGCCCTGGCCGACGTCGACGACGCCGGCGTTCTCGCCGATGCCGACGAGCATGGCGTCGTTCTCGGGGACCTTCTCGCCGAACTGCTTCAGGTGGACCTTGCTGCTCTTGTACGAGCAGTGCTCGGACCACATGACGGAGTACATGGCGAGCTCGGCGCCGGTGGGACGGCGGCCCAGGATCTCGCGGATCCGGGCGTACTCGTCCTCCTTGAGGCCGAGCTCCTGCCACGGCTGGGACGCGTCGGGGGTCTCGGTCGCGTTCTTGACGGTGTCGAGGCTCATGCGTTGACCAGCTTCTTCAGGACCGAGGTGAAGAACGGGAGGCCGTCGGTACGGCCCGTCCCGATCAGCGGCTCGACCGCGTGCTCGGGGTGCGGCATCAGGCCGACGACGTTGCCCGCGGCGTTGGTGATGCCCGCGATGTCGCGCAGCGAGCCGTTGGGGTTGACGTCCAGGTACCGGAAGGCCACTCGGCCTTCGGCCTCCAGTTCGTCCAGCACCCGCTCGTCGGCCACGTAGCGGCCGTCCATGTTCTTGAGCGGGACGGAGATCTCCTGGCCCTGCTCGTAGTCGCCGGTCCAGGCGGTGCCGGCGTTCTCCACCCGCAGCTTCTGGTCGCGGCAGATGAAGTGCAGGTGGTTGTTGCGCAGCATCGCGCCGGGCAGCAGGTGGGCCTCGGTGAGGACCTGGAAGCCGTTGCAGATGCCGAGGACGGGCATGCCCGCCTTCGCCTGCTCGATGATCGTCTCCATGACCGGCGAGAAGCGCGAGATGGCGCCGGCGCGCAGGTAGTCGCCGTAGGAGAAGCCGCCCGCGAGGACGACCGCGTCGACCTGGTGGAGGTCCTTGTCGCGGTGCCACAGCGAGACCGGCTCGGCGCCCGCGAGGCGGACGGCGCGGAGCGAGTCGCGGTCGTCGAGCGTTCCGGGGAACGTGACGACTCCGATGCGAGTGGTCACCGTCAGGCCTCGACCTTCACGGTGAAGTCTTCGATGACGGTGTTGGCGAGGAACGTTTCGGCCATCTCGTGGATGCGGTCGAGGGCGGCCTGGTCGACCGGTCCCTCCACCTCGAGTTCGAAGCGCTTCCCCTGGCGGACGTCCGCGATCCCCTCGAAGCCCAGGCGCGGCAGTGCACGCTGCACCGCCTGGCCCTGGGGGTCGAGGATCTCCGGCTTGAGCATGACGTCGACTACGACGCGTGCCACTGGCACTCCCGTTGGGTGGTTGGTGCAAGGCGGTTCCCTCAGCGTACCCGCCCGAAATTTCTACGCGGGTAGATATCCCGGGGGGCGGGCGGCCGCCCCGTTTCGTCCGCACCAACACTTCACAAAATCATCGGGAAAACCACGCCCACGGGATTGCGGCGGGACACGCCCGCGGAATTAACTGGGCTTCACAATGCATTGGGAATCGCGGTACAAAGGAATCCCCCGGGATTACGCGGCTAACCCGCATTGTTCCGAAACATCCATACTGTCGACATCACCGCACGTCAGGGCGGTGGCGTCGCGCGAAGGGACCCGATATCCGTGGCGCAGCGCGTAGTAGTCACGATCTCCGATGACATCGATGGCGGAGAAGCGGCGGAAACGGTCGTCTTCGGGCTCGACGGGAAGTCGTACGAGATCGACCTCAATCTTGCCAACGCAAAGGAACTTCGCAAGAGCCTGGCCCCTTACGTGGCGGCCGGCCGGCGCCAGGCCCGCTCCGGCAAGACCTTCCGCCACACCTCCCTGGCGCCCGACCCGGCGGTGGTCCGCGCCTGGGCCCGCTCCAACCAGCTCGACGTGCCCCCGCGGGGGCGGATCCCGAAGAAGGTCTACGAGGCCTACAACGAGGCCCACTGACCCGGCCCCGGGGCCGATTTGCCAACCACCCCGTCAGATCCGCTAGTGTGTGGATCACGCCGAGGGGCCAAGACCGCAGGTCAAAGCCTCCCGAGTCGTGCGGGTGTAGTTCAGTAGCAGAACATCCCCCTTCCAGGGGGAAGGCGCAGTGTGCGATTCCTGTCACCCGCTCTGTACCGCTTGACCGACCACTCCGGTGGATCGGGTAGAGTGGTGCTCGCACCGCCCGGCGGCTTCGATTTTTCAAGCCGATGGTCGGAGGCATGCGGACGTGGCTCAGTTGGTAGAGCATCACCTTGCCAAGGTGAGGGTCGCGAGTTCGAATCTCGTCGTCCGCTCAGAGAGAAGGCCCGGTCATCGACCGGGCCTTCTGCGTTTCCCGGATCCGGAACCCCGCCGCCACCGGCCCCGCGCCCCCCGCCACTGACAAATGTCAGCAAGGCCGATGACATCGCGCACTGACCGGCGCACCAGGACGGCGGAAACCTGGAGGCATGACCTCCGCCAGCTCCTTCCCGCCCGCCGCCGCCGAACGTCCCGGCGCCGGCCCCGTGATCTGTGCCGACGCGCTGCGCCGCACCTACGCCGGCGGTTTCGACGCCGTCCGCGGGGTCTCCTTCACCGTCGACCGGGGCGAGGTCTTCGCCCTGCTCGGCACCAACGGCGCCGGCAAGACCTCCACGGTCGAACTCCTCGAAGGCCTGGCCCGGCCCAGCGGCGGCACCGTCCGCGTCCTGGGCCTCGACCCCTACGCCCACCGCGCCGAGGTCCGGCCCCGGACCGGGGTCATGCTCCAGGAGGGCGGCTTCCCCGCCGACCTCACCGTCGCCGAGACCGTCCGCATGTGGGCCGGCTGCACCACCGGAGCCCGCGGCCCCACCGGCGCCGCGCGCCGCACCGAGGTCGTCGAGCGGGTCGGGCTCGCCGCCCGCGCCGACGTCCGGGTCAAACAGCTCTCCGGCGGCGAACGCCGCCGGCTCGACCTCGGACTCGCCCTCCTGGGCCGCCCCGACGTGCTCTTCCTCGACGAACCGACCGCCGGCATGGACCCCGAGGGCCGCCGCGACACCTGGGACCTCGTCCGGGCCCTGCGCGCGGAGGGCACCACCGTGCTCCTCACCACTCACTACCTGGAGGAGGCCGAGCTGCTGGCCGACCGACTCGGCATCCTGCACGCGGGCGAACTGGTCCTCACCGGCAGCCCGGACGAGGTCACCGCCTCCCGGCCGGCCCGGATCCGCTTCCGGCTGCCCCCGGACGTGCCCGCGGCCCGGCTGCCGCTCGCACTGCGGGCCGCCGCCGACGGCCCCCGGGTGGAGATCCGGACCACCGCGCTCCAGCAGACCCTCGGCGAACTCCTGCGCTGGGCCGCCGACTCGGGCGTGGCGCTGGACCGGCTCGACGCCCGCTCCGCGTCCCTGGAAGAGGCCTTCCTGGAGATCGCCGACCGCACTACGGAAGGTGTCCGATGAGCCTGCAGAAGACCGCCGTACGCCCCCGGACCGGGCTGCCGCGCCCGAGCCGGGCCCGGCTGGCAGCCCTGGGCCGCGCCGAGCTGACCCTGCTCGGCCGCAACCGCAACAGCCTCGCCCTGGCCCTGCTGATGCCGGCCGCGATGCTGTTCATGCTGCGCTCCACGGTCACCGGCATGTCCGAGGCCGACCGCCCGATGGGAGTCGGGGCCGCCACGGTCGTCGGCGGCACCGGTCTGATCCTGGTCCTGGTCCTCTACATGGGGCTGACCGCCACCTACACGGCACGCCGGGAGGAGCGGGTCCTCAAGAGGCTGCGCACCGGCGAGCCCACCGACCTGGAGATCCTGGCCGGCACCGCCCTGCCCTCGGCCCTCATCGGCCTCGCCCAGTGCGCGGTGCTCACCGCCGGCGCCGCGGCACTGCTCGGCGTACCGGCGCCCCGGCGGCCGGACCTGCTGGTCCTCGGGATCCTGGCCGTCGCCCTGCTCTCGGCCGGGCTGGCCGCGCTGACCTCGGCCTTCACCCGGACCGTCGAGACCGCGGGGCTGACCGTCCTGCCGCTGTTCCTGGCCGCCGCCATGGGATCCGGGATGCTGGTGCCCCGGGAGGCGCTGTCGGGCACGCTGGCGGACGTCTGCGCACTGCTGCCGTTCAGCGGGGCCATGGATTTCGTCCGCGCGGGCTGGCTCGGCACCGCCGGGACCGGGAACCTGGTGCGGGCCGCGGTCCTCACCCTGCTCTGGGTGATGATCACGGGGGACGCGGTACGGCGCCGGTTCCGCTGGGAGCCGCGGCGCTGAGGGATCCGGGGAGGGTGCGGGGATGTCCGGGCTGACGCAGTGGTGGCAGCGGCGCGGCAGCGCGTCGAAGGTGGAGCTCTACACCCGGGGGTCGTACGCCGTCTTCGCCCTGACCGAGGTGCTGTCCGTCGCGGGCTCGGCGCTCGGGGTCCGCACCGGCTTCAGCGGGGTCGGGCTCGCGCTGGACCTGCTGGTCTGCGGGCACGCGGTGCTGGTGTACCTGCTCTCCAGCCGCGCGATCGGCTGGGTCGGCGGCCGCCGCGGGCGGCCGGTGCGCACGGCGGCGGCGCTCCTCGCGCTGACCGCGCTGATCGCGCTCGGCGCCCTCGGGCTGGCGGCCGGCGGGCTGCTCGGGGACGAACGCACGCTGCCGATGCTGGTGCTCGGCACGGTGGGCTTCGGGCTGCTCGCGCTGGTGCTGTGCCTGCGCCGGGTCCGCGAGACGATGTACGCCGTCCTCGGGGCCACGGCCGCCACGGCCCTCGCGGTGGTGGTGTTCGGGCGGGGCTGGGAGGCCGTCGGGTACGGCATCGGCACCTTCCTCGCCTGCACGCTCTTCGCCGTCACCTCCGGCTTCTCGGCCTGGCTGATCCGGGTCGTGTGGGAGCTGGACCGCTCGCGGGAGCTGCGGGCCCGGCTGGCGGTCGCCGAGGAGCGGCTGCGCTTCGGCCGCGACCTGCACGACGTACTGGGCCGCAACCTGGCGGTGATCGCGCTCAAGAGCGAGCTCGCCGTCCAGCTGGCGATGCGCGAACGCCCGGAGGCGGTGGACCAGATGGTCGAGGTGCAGCGGATCGCGCGGGAGTCGCAGCGGGAGGTGCGGGAGGTGGTCCGGGGCTACCGGGAGGCCGACCTGGCGGTGGAACTGGAGGGCGCGCGCGGGGTGCTGGCGGCCGCCGGGATCGACTGCCGGGTGGAGGCCGCGGCCGGCGGCGGGCTGCCGCCCGCGGTGCAGTCCGCGCTGGGCTGGGTGGTGCGGGAGGCGACGACCAACGTGCTGCGGCACGGGGACGCGCGCACCGCCCGGATCCGGCTCAGCGGCGGATCGGGGGCGGCGCCCGCGGTGCTGGAGATCGAGAACGACGGCGCGCCGGGGGCGCCTTCGGGCCCGCCGGGCTCGGGGCTCGCCGGGCTGCGGGAGCGGCTGGCGGTGCTGGACGGCACGCTGGCGGCCGGGCCGGTGGCGGGCGGGCGGTTCCGGCTGACCGCGACGGTGCCGGTGCCGGGCGGGGCGACGGCTCCCGGCCCGGGCCCGGCTTCGGCTTCGGCCTGGGCTTCGGCGGAGGAAGGGAGCGGGGCATGAGCGGGGCGTCCGTACGGATCCTGCTGGCCGACGACGAACACCTGATCCGGGGAGCGCTGGCGGCGCTGCTGGGCCTGGAGGACGACCTCCTGGTGGTCGCCCAGGCCGCGTCGGGTCCGGAGGCACTGGCGATGGCGCGGGCGCACCGGCCGGACGTGGCCGTGCTCGACCTCCAGATGCCGGGGGCGGACGGTGTGAGCGTCGCCACATCCCTGCGGTCCGAACTCCCGGACTGCCGCACCATGATCGTGACCAGTCACGGGCGGCCGGGGTACCTGAAGCGGGCCCTGGCGGCCGGGGTCCGGGGCTTCGTCCCCAAGACCGTCTCGGCCCAGCGGCTGGCCGAGATCATCAGGACGGTGCACGCCGGAGGGCGGTACGTGGACCCGGAGTTGGCGGCCGACGCGATCAGCGCGGGGGACTCCCCGCTGACCGCCCGCGAGGCAGAACTCCTCGAACTCGCGGCGGACGGCGCCCCGGTCGCGGAGATCGCCGAGCGGGCCGCGCTGTCGCCCGGCACGGTGCGCAACTACCTGTCCTCGGCGGCCGCGAAACTGGGGGCGGAGAACCGGCATGCGGCGGTGCGGCTCGCCCGCCTGAAAGGTTGGGTATAGTTGGTCTCGCGCTACGGCGCATGCGGACGTGGCTCAGTTGGTAGAGCATCACCTTGCCAAGGTGAGGGTCGCGAGTTCGAATCTCGTCGTCCGCTCGGTAGGAAAGGCCCCAGTCGAGAGACTGGGGCCTTTCTCGTATGCCCGGAGCACCGGCGCCCGGCCCACGGGTCACAGGGACCCCCGGGCCGGGCGCCGGGCGGGGTCAGAGCTGCCAGGCCTGGCCGGTCAGCAGCTCGTACGCCTCGATGTACTTGGCGCGGGTGGCCGCGACCACGTGCTCGGGCAGGGCCGGCGGGGGCGTCTCGGACCTGCGGTCCCAGCCCGACTCCCCGGTCAGCCAGTCGCGCACGAACTGCTTGTCGTACGAGGGCTGTGCGCGGCCCGGCTGCCACTGGTCCGCCGGCCAGAAGCGCGAGGAGTCCGGGGTCAGGACCTCGTCCGCCGCGATCAGGGTCGTCCCGTCGAAGCCGAACTCGAACTTCGTGTCGGCGAGGATGATCCCGCGCTCCCGGGCGATGTCCCGGGCCCGGGAGTAGACGGCGAGGGTGGTCTGGCGCAGCAGCGCGGCGGTCTCGGAGCCGACCTGGCGGGCCACCTCCTCGTAGGAGACGTTCTCGTCGTGCTCGCCGACCGCGGCCTTGGTCGCGGGGGTGAAGATCGGGGCGGGCAGCTCGGAGCCGTCCTCCAGCCCCTCCGGGAGGGCCAGCCCGCAGACCGTCCGGCTCTCCTGGTACTCGGCCAGGCCCGAGCCGGTGAGGTAGCCGCGGGCCACGCACTCGACCGGGACCATCTCGAGCTGCTTGCAGATCAGGGTGCGGCCGGCCCAGTCGGCCGGGGCGCCCTCGGGCAGCTCGGTGCTGATGACGTGGTTCGGGACCAGGTCGGCGAGCTGGTCGAACCACCACAGGGAGAGCTGGGTGAGGACCTTGCCCTTGTCCGGGATCTCGGTGGGGAGCACCCAGTCGTAGGCCGACATGCGGTCGCTGGCCACCATCACCAGGTCGCCGTCCGCGTTGCGGTACAGCTCGCGGACCTTGCCGGTGTGGAGGTGGACCAGGCCCGGAACCTGAACCGGCTCGGGCTTTTCGACGAATCCGGACACGGTGTCTCCCTGTGGTTCTGTATGAAGAGCACCTCGATTCTCCCGCACGGAGCGCGCCCGCCCCACAGGGGGTGGCGGCGGCCGCCCCGCGCCGGCCCGGGAACGGGCCGGTCAGTCGCGCTTGCAGATCCGGTCGAGGAGGTTGGCGGTGGCCCGCTGCACCCGCTCGTCGACATGGCCCGGCCGGTCCAGGGCCGGGGACCAGGCGAAGGTGCCGGAGGCGAAGACCAGGGCGCCGCTGGGCGAGCGGTACAGGGAGGTCTCCTGGTGCCGCAGGGCGCCCTCGCCGTCCCGGTAGGGGGAGTGGGCGAGCAGGATGCGGCCCTCGTGCTCGGGGAGCTGGGTGCGGGGGAAGTAACGGTCCGCCTCCCCCGCGACCAGCCCGGCCAGCTCGTCGCCCTCGCCCGCGCCGGTGGAGTCCCACAGCCAGTGGGAGGCGTTTCGGACGACCAGGGGGGCCGGCTCGGGGACCCGGCCGGCGTACTGGATGCCGAGCAGCTGCTGCTCGGGCCGGTCCACCTCGCGCCAGAGGGCGGAGCGGCCCGGACCTCTGCGTTTTCGGCAGGTGAGCAGCCGGTCCGGCACGCCCGAGGGCGAGGGGGCCAGCTCGACCTGCCAGTACATGGTGTTGGCCGAGAGGAAGACGAGGGAGGTGCCGTGGTCCCGGGCGGACTCGACGGTCCGGCGCATCGGGACGGACCAGTACTCGTCGTGGCCGGGGAAGACCAGGCCCCGGTAGCGGCTCGGGTCGACCCGGCCGGCGTGCAGGTCGCGGGTGTCGGCGTAGGCCAGGTCGTAGCCGTACCGCTCGGCCCAGCGGATGAAGTCGTAGGCGTGGCCGACGTGCAGCGGCAGGCCCGCGCCCGCGTAGGGGCGGTCGAAGGAGACGGTGGTGGCGGCGTCCCGCTCGCCGAGCAGCCGGCCCTGTTCGTCCCAGGCGTGGTAGAGGCTGGCGCCGGTCACGCCGTCCTCCGGGTAGAGGTTGTACGCCTGCCAGGTGATGTCCGGCAGCAGCAGGAGCAGGTCGGCGGGGTGGGAGTCGCGGACCGTGAAGGGGATGTGGGAGCGGTAGCCGTCGGCGGTGGTCAGCACCGCGACGTACGCGCCCAGGTTCCAGTACGAGGGGACCTGGAGCCGCCAGGAGAGCCACCAGTGGTGGCAGGAGACGGTGCGGTCGGCGGTGAGCGGGGCCGGCTGCACGATGCCGGAGAGCCGGGGGCTGGTGGTGATCTTCGAGGCGCCGTCGCCGCCGTAGTGGCCGATCCGGTAGACGTCCACGGAGAACTGCTGGGGCGGGTCGACGGTGATGTGGAAGTCGATGGCCTCGCCGGGGGCGACCGCTCCGGTGGAGGTGAAGCCCTTGATCTGGCGGTGCACGTCGTCGGCGGTGCGGGGGCCGCCGCCGGGGCGGGTGCGGGCGGCCGCGATCTGGTCGGGGGCCGCGGCGGCGTCGACGTACCAGGGGACCACCTGGCCGGTGTCGTCGAAGTAGAGCTCGCTGCCGCGGAACCAGGGGAGCGGGCCCTGACCGAACGGATCGGTGACCGCGTGCGCCAGGGCGCCCGACTCCCAGCGCCGGATCTGCTCCGCACCCATACCGCTGCTCCCCTCCCTCGCTTCCCCCGAACGCGCGCGGGCCCGCTCGGGAGCGCCGCGATGTCCACGACCGACCCCAGCACATCACATAACGCACGCGCTCCGTCACCCTTTGTCGCGGATTGACGTGAGCGGAACAGAATGATCCGGTTGGGTGGGGGGATTTCAGACCAGTCGCACCGGTTTGTCGGCCCGGATACCGAGCTCCGACAGCCAGGAGCGCAGCGGCTCCGGGTCGCCGTCCTCGACCAGCGAGAGGACCCGCGGGGAGAGGTCGGTGCGGCGGGCGCCGTCGACCAGCAGCGCGGGGCCGTCCAGCCAGTCCAGGCCGGGGGCGGCGCCGGCGGTGTCCACGGCCGCGCAGCAGACCATGGCGGTGACGTGGTCGGCGAGCAGGTCCCGGGCGGCCCGGGGCGGCTGGAGCGGGAAGAGCGGCAGGGCGTCGCAGCCGGACCGGCCCGGGTCCGGGGCGGTCCGCTCGTCGCGGGCCGTGTCGGCCGCGATCCGGCCGGCCAGCGCCTCGCCCTCGCCGCCGGCGAAGTAGGCGAGCACCCGCTCCAGGGTGGGGCCGTGCGGCTCGGGGGCGGCCGGCGGGGGGCCGGGGTCCTCGGGCGCGGGCTCCGCGGCCCGGGGCCGGTCCGCGGGGACGGCCGGGGGCGGCGGGCCGTAGGGGTCGGTCAGGGCGTCGAGGGCGCGGTGCAG
This sequence comes from Streptomyces sp. NPDC089919, assembly GCF_040684615.1. Classification (NCBI taxonomy): domain Bacteria; kingdom Bacillati; phylum Actinomycetota; class Actinomycetes; order Kitasatosporales; family Streptomycetaceae; genus Streptomyces; species Streptomyces sp. NPDC089919. Next base: position 21,942 of record NZ_JBFBGK010000077.1, on the reverse strand, counting down.
CCGGGCGGCCTCGGTGCGCCACTTGCGGTCCACCACCTCCTCCGGATACGCGGCCCAGTCCACCGGCGCCCAGTCGGGGCCGGGCTCCGCCGGGCCGCCGTGGAAGAGCCGCGCGGCCAGCAGCGAGGCGGCCTCGTCCACCGCACCCGGCTGCTCCAGGAGGTCACAGGCCGGCCGCTCGCCCAGCCGGGAGGTGAACCCCTCGGCCAGCCGGTCGCGCCGGGAGAGCTCGGTGAGGGCGGAGACCACCCCGGCGTCCAGCCGGGCGGGCCAGCGGCCCAGCCGCCAGGCGGGCAGCGCGACCCGGGTCAGCAGCCGGTCCCAGCCCGCGTAGGCGAGGCCGACCTGCTCCTGGGCGACGATCCGCACGCCGTAGTCGACCGTCTGGGCGCGCTCGGAGGCCGCCGCGGCCACCCCGCGCTCCATCTCGGCCGCATGGGTCCGGCCGAGCCGCAGCAGCAGCCGGGCCAGCCGGCCCACCCAGCGCAGGCCACGGCGCTCGCCCACGGCCGCGGCCGCGTCGAGCCCCCGGACGAAACGGCGGGCGGCGGCTATGTCCGGGTCCGCGGCGGAGCCGGTGCCGGCCACCACGGGGGCGAGCACGGCACGCAGCTCGGCCACCCGCATCCACCACAGGAAAGGGGAGCCGATCACCAGGACGGGCGCGGCGCCGGCCTCCGCGGCCGCACCGGATATGCGGCGCCGGTGCGCGGCGTGCGTGCGGTCCTCCAGCCAGCTGTCGCAGTCCGGGGTCAGGGCTATCGCCGACGGGGCCGGCACCTCCAGCCGCTCGGCAAGGTCCTCGACCAGGCGGTAGAGGTCGGGGGCGGCCGCCTCGGAGAGCGGGACGGTCGGGGTGAGCGCCGGCCGGGCGCGCAGCACCACGGCCCCGAAGACCCCGGCGAGCAGCAGCACCAGCGCCGCCACCGCGCACACGACGGGCGTCACCACCGCCCAGGTCTCACCGGCCAGCCGGCCGGTCGCCCGGGCGGCCACCATGACCACCGCGACGGCGGCCGGCAGCAGCGCGACGGCCAGCGCGCGGCCGCGCAGGCGCAGCACTGCGGCGGCCCGGGAGCGCGCGGCCTGCGCGCCCACTTCCATACCCACGCTGCTTCCGGACACGGCCGGACGTCACCCCCTCTGCCCTGCGACGGCTTTGCTCACTCCCCCACTGTGGCACCCGCCACCGACATCGCAATGCCGGTGGGCCAAGTGCCGGAATGCTTGCGCCGCACCATAGTTGGGGCTCGGTTGCGCGTCAGCCGGATAGGGGATCGCTCACCCGATGGAATGGCTTTGGGCAAAGCTGGGTGCGTTCGAGGGCGGCCGGATGCAGTCGTACGGGACGGGGCCCGGGCGCAGTAGTTGCGCACCGGGCCCCGTCACCGTGCGCAGCGCCGCTCGGCGGTGCGTACGGGGTTTCGGCGGTCTTCCGCGGCGGATCGGCGGGGATCCGCGGCCGGGGTCAGCTGCCCTCGGCCGCCTTGCGCGCGATGTCCGTGCGGTGCTGGGAGCCCTCGAGCCGGATCCGGCCGACGGCCTTATACGCCCGGTCCCGGGCCTGCGCCAGATCGGATCCGGTCGCCGTCACGGACAGCACCCGGCCGCCCGCGCTGACCACCGCGTCCCCGCGCAGCGCGGTCCCGGCGTGCAGCACGTACGCCTGCGGGGCGTCCTCGGCTGCCACCTCGGCCAGCCCCTCGATGGGGTCACCCGTGCGGGGCGTGCCGGGGTAGTTGTGCGAGGCGACGACGACCGTGACGGCCGCGTCGGAGCGCCAGGCCAGCGACGGCTGCTGGTCGAGGGTGCCGTTGGCCGCGTGCAGCAGGACGCCCGCCAGGGGGGTCTTCAGACGGGCCAGCACCACCTGGGTCTCGGGGTCGCCGAAACGGGCGTTGAACTCGATCACCCGGGTGCCCCGGCCGGTCAGCGCCAGCCCGGCGTACAGCAGGCCGGAGAAGGGCGTGCCGCGGCGGCGCAGCTCGTCGACGGTCGGCTGCAGGACGCTCTCCATGACCTCGTCGACCAGCTTCGGGTCGGCCCAGGGCAGCGGCGAGTAGGCGCCCATGCCGCCGGTGTTGGGGCCTTCGTCGCCGTCGAGGGCGCGCTTGAAGTCCTGGGCGGGCTGGAGCGGCAGCACGGTGGTGCCGTCCGTGATGGCGAAGAGCGAGACCTCCGGGCCGTCGAGGTACTCCTCGATGACCACCCGGTCGCACGCGAGGGCGTGCTCGCGGGCGGTGGCCAGGTCGTCGGTGACGACCACGCCCTTGCCGGCCGCCAGGCCGTCGTCCTTGACCACGTACGGGGCGCCGAAGGCGTCCAGCGCCTCGTCGATCTCCGCGGCGGTGGTGCAGACGTAGCTGCGGGCCGTGGGGACGCCTGCGCCGGCCATCACGTCCTTGGCGAAGGCCTTGGAGCCCTCCAGCTGCGCCGCCTCGCCGGAGGGGCCGAAGACGGGGATGCCGGCCGCGCGCACGGCGTCGGCGACCCCGGCGACCAGCGGCGCCTCGGGGCCGACCACGACCAGGTCGGCGGCCAGCTCCGTGGCCAGCCGCACCACGTCCGCCCCGTCGAGGGCGTCGACGGGGTGGAGCTCGGCCACCTCCGCGATGCCGGCGTTGCCGGGGGCGCAGTGCAGCGCGGTGACGTCGGGATCGAGGGACAGAGAGCGGCACAGGGCGTGTTCGCGGGCGCCGCCGCCGATGACGAGGACCTTCACGGGGTGCAGCCTAGCCCGCCCGACCTGGTGATCTTTGTGCGGGCACCCAACCCCGGCCGGCTACTCGTTCGTATATTCCTCCACGACCGTGGCGCCCAGCTCGCGGACGATGAGGTCGTGGCCGGTGAGCGCGCTCTCCACCAGATCCGGGTCGTCCTCCTCGGGGACGTCGTCCTCGGGGGCGACCGGGGCCGGGGCGGGCGGCTGGTACGGGGCCGGCGCCTGGGCCCGCGGCGGCTCCGGGGCGGCGGGCGCCGCCGGGCCGGGGGCCGCGGGGGCGGCCGGCGGGGCGTACGACTGCTGCGGGGCGGGCGGCTGGGGGGCGGAGTACCCGCCGCCGAAACCACCCGCGGCAGGGGCCGGGGCGGCGCCGCCGAGCACGGCCTCGATCTTCCAGTTGACCTGGAACTGCTCCGCCAGGACCTGCTTGAGGACGTCCTCGCTGCCGCTGCTGGAGAAGTTGTCGCGGGCACCCGGATTGGGGAAGCCCAGCTGGAGGGTGGTCCCGTCGAAGCCGGTGACCTGGGCGTTCTGGCTCAGCAGGATCCAGGTGAAGCGGCGGCGGTTCTTGACGGCCTCGAGGATGCCGGGCCACATCGCCTGCACCTGGCCGGCGCCCTGGGCCATGCCCGCCCCGCCGGGGGCGGGGGCGGCGGGCGCCTGGGCGGCCGGGGCGGGGGCCGGCGCCGGGGCGGGAGCCTCGGGGACGGGCCCGCCCGAGCCGGGCTGGGCCGCGCTGGGCCAGGCACCGCGCTGCGGCGCCGCGGCCGCCGGGGCCGCGCCGGAACCGGGCTGGGCGGCACCGGGCCAGGCGCCGGGCGCGGGGGCGGCGGGGGCCGGAGCGGGGGCCTGGGCGGGCGCGGCGGCGGGCAGGCCGGAGCCGGGCTGCGCGGCGCCGGGCCACGCGCCGGGCTGGGCGGCGGCCGGGACCGCTTCGGGGGCGGCCGGCGCCTGCGGGGCGGGCGCCTGCGGGGCGGGCGCCTGGACGGGCGGTGCCTGGACGGGCGGCGCCTGCGGGGCCGGGGCCTGGACCGCGGGGGCCGGCGGCTGGGCGGGGGCCGCACCGGGGCCGCGTACCGCCGCGCGGGCCGCGGCGGCGCCACCACCGGGGGCCACCGGGGCCATGCCGTGGGCCTCCGGACCCGGGACGTACCCCATGGCGGGGGCCCCCGGAGCGGGCTGGGCCATGGCGAAGGCGGCGCCGCCGCGCTCCAGCCGGTCCAGCCGGGCCTGGAGCGAACGCTCGTCGTCGAAGGCGGCCGGCAGCAGCACCCGGGCGCAGATCAGCTCCAGCTGGAGCCGGGGGGAGGTGGCCCCGCGCATCTCGGTGAGGCCGGTGTTGACCAGGTCGGCGGCGCGGCTGAGCTCCGCGGCGCCGAAGACGGAGGCCTGCGCCTGCATCCGCTCGACCACGTCGGCCGGGGCGTCGATCAGGCCCTTCTCTCCCGCGTCCGGCACGGCGGCCAGGATCACCAGGTCACGCAGCCGCTCCAGCAGGTCCGCGACGAAGCGGCGGGGGTCGTTGCCGCCCTCGATGACCCGGTCGACCACCTCGAAGGCGGCCGCGCCGTCGCCCGCGGCGAAGGCGTCCACCACGGCGTCGAGCAGCGAGCCGTCGGTGTACCCGAGGAGGGAGGTGGCCATGGCGTAGGTGACGCCCTCGGCGGCCGCGCCGGCCAGCAGCTGGTCCATCACGGACATCGAGTCGCGGACCGAACCGGCGCCCGCGCGCACCACCAGCGGCAGCACGCCGTCCTCGACCGGGATCTGCTCGCGTCCGCAGACCTCCGCCAGGTACTCGCGCAGGGTGCCGGGCGGGACCAGCCGGAAGGGGTAGTGGTGGGTGCGGGACCGGATCGTCCCGATGACCTTCTCGGGCTCGGTGGTCGCGAAGATGAACTTCAGGTGCTCCGGCGGCTCCTCGACCACCTTGAGCAGGGCGTTGAAGCCCGCCGAGGTCACCATGTGGGCCTCGTCGATGATGTAGATCTTGTAGCGGCTGGAGGCGGGCCCGAAGAAGGCCTTCTCCCGCAGGTCGCGGGCGTCGTCCACGCCGCCGTGGGAGGCCGCGTCGATCTCGATCACGTCGATCGAGCCGGGGCCGTTGCGCGCCAGGTCGCGACAGGACTGGCACTCACCGCAGGGGGTGGGGGTGGGACCTTGCTCACAGTTCAGGCAGCGGGCCAGGATGCGCGCGCTGGTGGTCTTGCCGCAGCCGCGCGGACCGCTGAAGAGGTACGCGTGGTTGACCCGGTTGTTCCGCAGGGCCTGCTGCAAGGGTGCAGTGACATGCTCCTGCCCGATGACCTCGGCGAACGACTCGGGGCGATAGCGGCGGTACAGCGCAAGGGACGACACGAGTACGAGGTTATCCGGGCCCGCCGACAACCGGGGCGCGGCGACCGCCGGGATGCGGCGGCCACGGGGGCGCGGCGACCGGTCCGGGAACGCAAGCGCCCCCCACGCACCCGCCAGAGCCCACTTACCCTTGCTGCCTTCCGGCCCTGGGGGAGTTGGGTGAGATAGCGCCACGTGAGGGGCTGGCCCCAGCGTAGCGGATGAACCACCCGTGGATCGACCCACCTCCCCCGAGCGGAGCCCGCCGGCGAACGCGTTCGCTAGCACCCCTCAACGTCTTGTATTGTTTGCCGCGGAGGATTCGCCTAGTGGCCTAGGGCGCACGCTTGGAAAGCGTGTTGGGGGCAACCCCTCACGAGTTCGAATCTCGTATCCTCCGCCAGCCCAGAGGGCCGGTCCGCTTCGGCGGACCGGCCCTCTGGCGTTTTCCCCGCCGGATCCCGTGCCCCGGGCGGGAGGATGGGGGGATGGACGTCCGGCGGGCGGGTGGGTTCGTGGCGGGGGCGGGGGTGCCCGGGCGGGTCTGGTACGCCTCGTACGGGTCCAACATGCACCTGGAGCGGCTGGGGGCGTACATCGGCGGGGGCGTGCTGGCCGGCGGCGGGCGGGTCTATCCCGGGTGCCGGGACCGGCGGCCGCCGGAGCGGTCCGTGCCCGTCGAGCTCGACGGGCGGCTGTACTTCGCCACGGAGTCGCAGGTGTGGACGGGCGGGCGGGGCTTCTACGATCCGGCGGCCCCCGGCCGGATGCGGGCGCGGGCGCACCTGGTCACGGTCGGCCAGTTGTCCGACATCGCCGCGCAGGAGATGTACCGGGAGCCCGGGGCGGACCTCGACCTCAGGGGCGTGCTCGGCACCGGACGGGCCGAGTTGGGGCCCGGCCGGTACGAGACGCTGATCTGCCCCGGGACCATCGAGGGCGTTCCCGTCCTGACCTTCACGGCGCCGTGGACGATGGCGGACGTCGAGCCGGTCGCCCCGGCCGCGGCCTATCTGCGGTACCTGGCGGGCGGGCTGCTGGACGCCGGCCCCTGGGACGCGGCGGACGTCGCGGCGTACCTCGCGCAGTGCCCGGGGGCGGCCGGCGCCTGGTCCGCGGCGCGGATCGCGGCCCTGCTGGACGGGCGTACCGGCCTGGTGCCGTAAGGCAGACCGGCGGTAAGGCCTGGCACACCCGGAGTATGGTCGAGTGTATGGCGACCAAAAAGGTGACGGTGACGATCCCCGAAGACCTGCTGGACGAGATCCGCGCCGAGGCGGCGGAGCGGGGCCTCTCCGCGTACGTGGCCGAGGCCCTGCGCTTCAAGCGGGACCGGGACCGGCTGCTGGAGCTGGTGGACTGGCTCCAGGAGGAACACGGCCCGGTCAGCGTGGACGAGCGCGCCGCGGCCCTGGCCGAACTCGAGGAGCTCGACGCCGAGCACGACCGGCGACGGGCGGCCGGCGGCCACGGCACCGGAGAGGTTGCGTGAAGAAGCGGGCCGGCGAGCACGGCCAGCGACCGCTGCGCGTCTTCGTCCTCGACTGCGAGGCGCTGTCGCTCGCAGTGCGCGGCGACCGGAAGATGATCGCCCGGCTCGATCTCGCGGCGCGCGGCGAAGCCGAAGTGGTGACCTCTCCGCTCACCCTGGTCGAGGCCTACGACGGCCGGACGACCGAGCAGCGTTGGGACTGGGTGCTCTCCCGGCTCAAGGTGGCGGACATCGGGAAGGACGAGGCCCGCGAGGCCCGTCGGCTCCTGGCCGACGCGGGGCTGCACGGCCACAAGTACGCGATCGACGCCGTGCTGGCCGTCGTCGCGCGGCGGCAGAAGGGACAGGTCACAGTGTTCACCTCGGACGTCGACGACCTGGAGCAGCTGGTCCCGGGGACGGTCGTGGTCAGGCGGGTATGACCCGGTCCCGCCTCTCCCCTCACGGCGTTCCGACCCGGGCCGGGGTCCGGGCCGGGGTCGGGAGGGTGCCGGTCAGTTTCAGGAGCGGGGTGGTCATGAGGGTGGTGACCAGGGCCACCAGGGTGAGGAGGGCGAGCACCGGGCCCTCGACCAGGTGGGCCTCGCGGCCGATCTGGAGGACCACCAGCTCCGTCAGGCCGCGGGTGTTGAGCAGGATGCCCAGGGCCGCGCACTCCCGCCAGGGCAGGCCGGTGGCGCGGCCGGCCAGGGCGGCCCCGCCGGTCTTGGCCAGCACCGCGACCGCCAGCAGGGCGGCCAGCACCAGGCCCCCGCCGCCGTCCAGGCGGAGCGAGCCGAGGTCCACGCCGAGCCCGAAGCCCAGGAAGAAGAAGGGCAGCAGCACGGTCTTGGCGGTGCTGGCCAGCGGGGCCGCGGCGGCCCGGGCGGCCGGGTGGTCCACCGGCCAGACCAGGCCTGCCAGGCAGGCGCCGGTGAGCTGGTGCAGGCCGAGGGCCGCGGTCAGGGCCGCGCCGCAGCCGATCGTGACGACCAGGGCCGTCATCAGGGTGGCCGGCTCGGCGGTGCCGCCCCGGCGCTCGAACCAGCCGGCGGCGAAGCGGCGTACCGGCCCCAGGGCGAGGGCGGCCAGCAGCAGGGCGAGCAGCGCGCGCACCGCGGTCTCCCCCGGGCCCGAACCGCGCGCGAGGGCGACGACCGCCGAGAGGGCCAGCCAGCTGCCGCCGTCGCCGACCGCGGCGGCGAAGAGGCCGAGCCGGCCCGGCCGGCTGCCGGCGATGCCCAGGTCGTCGAGGATCCGGGCCAGCACCGGGAAGGCCGTGATGCTGACCGCGCAGCCGACGAAGAGGGCGAAGACGGACGGGGAGACGCCGGGCGGGGCGTACCGGCCCGCCAGCGGCCGGGCGAGGAGCGCCCCGCCGGCGAACGGGACCAGCAGGGAGGCCCCGCTGATCGCCAGGCCCTGGCGGGTCGCGCCGCGCACCCGCATCGAGGCGAGCTCCCGGCCGGTGGCAAACATGAAGAGGGCCAGGCCGATCTGGGCGAGGCCGTTGAACATCGGCAGCACCGCGGGCGGGAACAGCCGGCCGGCGACGTCCGGGGCCAGGGCGCCGAGCAGCGAGGGCCCGAGGGCGATCCCGGCCGCGACCTCACCGATCACGCGCGGCTGGCCGGCCTTCTCGACCGCGGCCCCGGCCGCCCGGGACAGGGCGAGGACCAGGGCCGCGCCGAGGAAGAAGTGCCCGATGGTGTCGAGGGCGAGCATGGGGACTCCCGGACGGGACGGCGGGCGGCACGGGGACGGGGGACATCAAGGGAGCACGGGCGTCAGTGGTGGGGGCGGCGGCCCAGGGCCATGCCCCCGAAGAGGAAGACCACGCCGAGGACGCCGGCGACCACGGCGGAGGTGGTCGCGGCGGGCTTCTGGCTGGCGTTGATCACCGCCGTGACGACGCCCATCACGGCGCTGATGTAGCAGAAGATCGTCAGGAAGATCCTCAGGTTGGGGTTCATGGGCGACGGTTCCAATCCGCTCGGGTCACGGGGTGGTGCGCCGCCCGGGCCGGCGCTGGGCCCGCCCGGACGGTGGTCGGGGCGTCAGCGGGGCGCGGTGCCCGTGGCGGAGAAGCCCAGCAGCATGACGTACGCGTCCGGGTCGCCACGGAACCGGTTCCAGCGGTCCGCCGCCAGGGCGAACTCGGAAAGTGTCAGCGCGCCGGCGGCGACCAGCGGCTGGAGCCGGCCGGGGCCCAGGTGCGGGGCGAAGGCCTCGGTGGGGTGGTCGTCGTTGGTGGTGGCGAAGGGCCGCAGCGCGACCTGCTCGTAGCCCGCGCCGCGCAGCAGCCGGGTCAGCCGGCGGCCGATCGCCCGGTCCCCGCCCGCCTGTTGCTGCGACCGGGACAACACGGCGTGGATCCCGGCCAGTTCGGGATAGAGCGGGTCGGCCAGACCCCAGCAGGACGCGTCCACCTCGGTCACCACGATCCGGCCGCCGGGCCGCAGCACCCGGCGGGCCTCGGCCAGCAGCGGGGCCGGGTCGGCGACGTGCTGGAGGACGTAGCGCAACAGCACGCAGCCGGCGGAGCCGTCGGCCAGCGGGAGCGCGGCGCCGTCCGCGACCAGCAGCGCGGCCCCGCAGCCGGCGGCGTGGGCCAGCAGCCCGCCGTCCACGTCCACGGCCGTCACCGCGAGCCCCGGCAGGGCGGCGCGCAGCCGCCTGGTGACCGCCCCGGAGCCGGCCCCGACCTCGATCAGCGGGCCCTGCGCCGGGTCCAGGCCCAGCTCGCGCAGGATCCGCAGCTCCTCGGGGAAGGAGAGCGCCGCCTGCGCCTCGAGCCGGGCCAGCTCGCCGGCCAGGCCGCCCGCGGTGGTCGCGCCGGGGTCGTACGAGCCGCCGGGCGGCCGGACCGCCGACGAGGACGGGCCGCCGCCGGTCGTCGGGCCCCCCGCCGCGCTCATCGGGGCCTCGCGGTCATGCGCATGCCGTATTTGGGGCGGAGGGTGACCAGGGCCTCCGGCTCCACCCGGAAGCCCGGTTCGGTCTCCAGACGGGCGCTGCGCATCAGGACCGCCAGCACCAGCGTCGCCTCGACCAGGGCGAGGTGGCGCCCGATGCAGGTCCGCTCGCCGCCGCCGAAGGGCAGGTAGAGGTGGCTGGGCAGGTCCGCCGCCGCGAACCGGCCGGGTACGTACGCATCGGGCCGCTCCCAGAAGTCCGGGTGCCGGTGCAGCACCCACTGGCTGACGCAGACCAGCGCGCCGGCCGGGATGTCGTACCCGCCGATGCGGTCCGGGCCGGTGGCCCGCCGGGAGATCAGCCAGACCGGCGGGTAGAGCCGCATGGCCTCCTCGACGGCCCGCCGGCAGTGCCCCAGCGCGGGCAGGTCCGCGGCGGTGGGGGTGCGGCCGCCGAGGACCGCGTCGATCTCGGCGCGGACCAGGCGGGCCTCCTCCGGATGCCGGTCCAGCAGGTACAGCGTCCAGGTCAGCGCCTTGGCGGTGGTCTCGTGCCCGGCCATGACCAGGGTGAGCACCTGGTCGCGCAGGGACTCGTCGTCCAGCTCGCCGATCATCGCGTCCAGCAGCGAGTCGGCCGGGCCGTCCGCCGGCTGCGCGGCACCCGCGGACCGCCGGGCGGCGATCACCGTCCGGGCGACCAGTCGCAGGAAGGCCCGTGCCTGGAGGTAGCCGTGGCGGCGCAGGTCGGTGTCGGCCGGGTCCGGGTCCGGGTCGGGTACGTAGTGGCCCATGAAGCGGTTGGCGGCGTCGACCGCGCGGCCGAAGCCCTCGCCCGCCGCGCCGAGGTCCACGCCCAGCACCGCGCGCGTCAGGATCGCCAGGGTCAGCGAGGTGAGGTGGTGCTCGACCGGCAGCACGGTGCCGGCCGCCATCGCCGGGCGCCAGCGCTCGACCAGCGCCTCGGCCTCCTCGGTGATGACCCCGTCGAAGGTGGTGACGGCGGTGCGCCGGAAGGCCGGTGCGCACAGCTTGCGCTGCCGGGCCCACTCCGGGCCGTTGCTGGTGAGCAGGCCGTTGCCGAGCAGCGGGCGCAGCATCGCGTCGTCGGGGGTGGCCGCCTTGGTGTAGTGGGCGACCCGGTCCTTGAGGACGTGCCGGACCAGATCGGGCCGGTGCAGCATGAACACCCGTTCGCCGTCGCCGAGATGGCTGGTGACGTCGCCGTACGTACGCTGCATGCGGGTGACGAAGGCCAGCGGGTCGGCGCGCATCTGCGCCATGTCCACGGGCTCCTGCGGCCCCGGCGGGAAGGTGCCCGCCGGTGCGGTGGTGGGTGTCACGTGAACCTCCGTGGCTGGCTGGATCCCGGTACGCATTCCGGTACCCGTTCCGTACGCGGTCCGGCACGCATTCCGATACGTATTCCCTTGCGCATTCCCGTACGCATTCCCGTACGCATTGCCGCGGGCGTTCCGGTACGCAGTCCGGATCCGGGGTGCGTACCGCCGCCCGCGCCGTTCCCCGGTCCCGGCGGGACGGGCCCGCGACGCGTCGGCACCGGTCGCCGCAAGGCCCCGACTGAGCTGCGGATACGGCGAGTCGGCCCACAGTAACCGGCCCGGCCGGGCGGCTCAATGCTTAGCAGGGGGAGCCGGTTACTCAGCCCGGTACTCATTCCCCGGGGCTTTTCGATTACGTTCCCCCGCGTCTTGGCGGGAGCGGTCCGGCGGGGTGAGTCTTTCGATGCCGCCGGCACAGCGACAGAAATGCACAGCCAGGAACCGCCCAACCGCAAAACGAAGGGAGAGTTCACATGGCACTCGACCCGCAGCAGCGCGCTGAGTTCGTGAACGCCTACACCCGCGTGCTCATCAGCTCCTGGTCGGACGAGGCGTTCGCCGCCCGCCTGCAGTCGGAGCCGCGCACGGCGCTCGCCGAGTCCGGCATCGAACTGCCGGCCGGCGCCGAGGTCGTCATCGTCACCCAGGCCCCCGAGGGCCACGGCGAGGGCAACCTGGACGTCCAGGTCGAGCTCTGGGAGACCGGCCTGGAGACCGGGCGCTACGAGTTCCACATCCCCACCACCCCGGCGGTGGACACCGCCGAGCTGAGCGAGGGCGACCTGTCCGACGTCGCGGCCGGCAGCTGCAACTACTGCTGCTGCCCGTGCTGCTGCTGCACCTGACAGGCCATCGTTCCCACTCCGCTGGAGCGTCCCATGTCCACAGCGCAGCCGGCCCCCGCCGTCTCCGTCCGCGGCCTTTCGAAGCGCTACGGGGACGTCGTGGCCGTGCGGGACATCAGCCTCGACATCGCTCGGGGTGAGGTGTTCGCGCTCCTCGGGCCGAACGGCGCGGGGAAGACGACGACCGTCGACATCCTGACGGGCGCCAGGCGCCGCTCCGGCGGAGACGTGCGGGTCCTCGGCCGTGATCCGGCCGGGGACCCGCGGGAATGGCGGGCCAGGATCGGCGTGGTGCCCCAGACGCCGGGCGCCTACGCCGACCTGACCGTGCGGGAGGTGGTGCGGCACTTCGCCGCGATGTACCCGGCGCCGCTGCCGGTCGACGAGGTGCTGGAGCGGGTGGGGCTCGGGGGGCTCCACGCCCGGCCGGCCACCGCGCTCTCCAGCGGCCAGCAGCGCCGCCTGGACGTCGCGGTGGGCGTGATCGGCGACCCCGAACTGATCTTCCTGGACGAACCGACCACGGGCCTGGACCCGGTGGCCCGGCGCGAGGCCTGGGAGTTGGTCCGCTACTTCGCCGGGCGCGGCCGGACCACCCTGCTGACCACCCACTACCTCGACGAGGCGGAGGAACTGGCCCAGCGGGCCGGGGTGGTGGTCGAGGGCCGGCTGGTCGCCTGCGGGCCGCTGGCCTCCCTCGGCGGGCGGGACCGGACCCCCGCCACCGTCCGCTTCCGGCGCTGCCCCGCGCTCGCCGGCCGGAGCCTGCCGCCGCTGCCGCCCGGCACCGTGGTCGTGGACGGCACCGCGGCCGTGGACGGCACCGGTGCCCCCGCCGGCACCGCCGTCACCCTGCACACCGCCGAGCCGACGCGGGCCCTCGCGGCCCTGCTGCCCTGGGCCCGGGAGGCGGGGGCGGCCGAGCTCACCGGGCTGCGCGTGGAGCGGCCCACGCTCGAAGAGACCTACCTGCGCCTCATCGACAGGGAGAGCTGCGCATGACCGTGACCGCCGAGGCCGGCGCCCGGACCGCCGCCGCCCCGCCGTCCCGCCCGCCGGTGCGCGGGCCCGGGCGCTACGCGGCGGCCTGCGCGGCGCGCGCCTCCGTCGAGCTCAAGGGCTTCTTCCGGAACCGGCAGTCGCTGGTCTTCACGCTCTTCTTCCCGGTGATCCTGCTCGTCGTCTTCGGCTCGATCTTCGAGGGCGAGGTCGAGGGCACGCACACCGACTTCCGCCAGGTCTTCATGGCCGGCGTGATCGCCGCCGGGGTGATGAGCACCGCCTTCTCGGGGCTGGCGATCAACGTGGCCATCGAGCGGGACACCGGCACGGTCCGGCGGCTGGCCCGCACCCCCATGCCCAAGTCGGCCTACTTCGTGGGCAAGTTGGTGCGGGTGGTGGTGACCACCGCGCTGGAGACCGCGCTGCTGCTCGGCATCGCCGTGACCGGCTTCGGGCTGCCGCTGCCCGCCACCCCGGGACGCTGGGCGACCCTCGGCTGGTGCCTGGCGCTGGGCACCGCGGCCTGCGCGCTGGCCGGCACGGCGTACAGCGCGCTGATCCCCAACAGCCGCTCCGCCGCGGCCGTGGTGACCCCGGTCTTCATGGTGCTCCAGTTCATCTCGGGGGTGTTCTACCCCTTCGACCAGCTGCCGCCGTGGATGCAGAACACCGCCGCGCTCTTCCCCGTGAAGTGGCTGGCCCAGGGCTTCCGTTCGGTGTTCCTGCCGGACTCCTTCACCGTCGCGGAGCCGGCCGGCGGCTGGGAGCCCGGGCGGACCGCGCTGGTCCTGGCCCTGTGGGCGGCCGGCGGACTGGCGGCCACCGTGCTCACCTTCGGCTGGCGCGGGCCCCGGGTGCGCTGAGCCTCCCAGCCCGTACCCCGCGCAGGAACCGGACACCAGGAGGAGACCGACGTGACCCAGGCCCCCGGGCTGCCCGCCGCCCTGGCCCACCCCTTCAGCCCCGCCGGGCGGCTCGACCCGTACCCGGCGTACGACTGGCTGCGCGGCCACCGGCCCGTGTACCGGGACCCGATGACCGGGCTGTGGCTGGTCACCGGCTACGCCGACTGCACGGCCCTGCTCAAGGACCCCGCCTTCTCGGCGGCGGCCGGGCAGCGCGAGCGGGCCCGGGAGGACGACCTGCCGGTGTCCATGCTGACCACGGACGGCACCGGACACGCCCGGTTGCGGGCCCCCGGGGCGCTGCTGCTCGGGCCCGCCGCCCTGGCCTCGGTGGCCGGGGCGATCGCGGCCGACGCCGACGCCCTGCTCGACCGGGCCGCCGCGCGCGGCCGGCTCGAGGACGCGGTGGAACAGCTCGGCGCACCGCTCGCCACCGCCGTGCTGGGCCGCCTCTTCGGGCTGCCCGAGGAGCAGTGGGACACCCTCGGCGCGCTCGGCCGGGCGGTCTCCCTCAACCTCGACCCGATGGCCCCGCCCCCGGTCGCCTCCCTCGGCCGGGCCGCCATGGGCGAGCTCACCCGCTACCTCGACGGACACCTCGACACGGCGCCGCCGAGCCCGCTGGCCCGGCTGGCCGCCGATCCGCGGCTGACCCGGCAGGAGGTGCTGGGGGTGCTGGGGCTGGCGGTGGTCGGCGGCTGGCAGCCGCTGGCCGAGTCGGTCGGCAACGCCCTGTACTGGCTGCTGCCCCGGCCGGAGGTACGGGCCGCGCTGCGCGGCGCCGGGCCCGAGGAGGCCGGGACGCTGATGGACGAACTGCTGCGGCTGGAGGCGCCGATCCCCTTCACCGCCCGGGTGACCGTGCGGGCGGCGGAGCTGCCGGGCGGCCGGATCCCGGCCGGACAGCGGGTGCTGGCGGTGCTGGCGGCCGCCAACCGGGACCCGGCCGTCTTCGCCCGCCCCGCCGAGCTGCTCCCCAGCCGGCGGCCCAACCCGCACCTCGCCTTCGGCGCCGGACCGCACTTCTGTCTGGCCGCCCGGCTGGTCCGGGAGACCGGCGCGCTGCTGCTCGCCCGGATCGTCCGCCGCTTCCCGGCGGCCGCCCTGGCCGGACCGGGCGCGCGCTGGGCCCCGACCCTGATCCCCCGGCGGCTGACCGGGCTCGCCGTCGACCTGGGCGCCCCGGCGCCGGTGGCGGCCCGGTCCGCGGCGGTGACCGGCCGTGCCTGAGGTCGTGGTGGTCGGGGCCGGGACGGCCGGGCTGGCCTGCGCCGCCCGGCTGGCCGAGGCCGGGGTCGAGGCGCTGGTGCTGGAGGCCCGGCCGCGGCTCGGCGGGCGGATCCGCACCTTCCGCCCGGCCGACGGGGGCCCCGCCCTCGAACTGGGCGCGCAGGTCGTGCACGGGGACCGCAACCCGGCCCACACGGTGCTCGGCCCGCTGCCGCCCGCACCGCGCCCGGAGGCCGCGTACGTCGTCTCCGGGCGGGTGGCCCGGTCCATGGGGGTGCTGGGCCGGGGCGCCCACCCGCCCTGGCTGCTGGAGGCCCGGCTGACCGGGTACGCCGGGGAGCCCGGGGACGGGCTCAGCGTGGCCGGCTGGCTGGCCCGCAGCGGCGCGGCCCCGGCCGAGGCGGCGACCGCCCGGGAGTGGCTGCGGCAGGTCTGGGCCGCCGACCCGGACCGGCTGGCCGCCGCGGACGTGGCCGCGGCGGTACGCCGGGACACCGGCGGGCGGGGCGAGTTCACCGTGCCCGGGGGCATGGACCTGCTGCCCCGGCGGCTCGCCGAAGGGCTGCGGATCCGTACCGGGACCCCGGTCCTGGCGGTCGGATCCGGCCCCGACGGCCGTCCGTACGTACGCACCTCCGAGGGCGAACTGGACGCCGAGCAGGTCGTGCTGGCGGTACCGCCGGCGGTGGTGCACGCCGGAGTGCTGACGCTCGAGGGGGCGGCTCCCGGGAGGCGGGCCGCGGCCGCCGCGCTCGTCCCCGGGGACGCGTACTGCGCCGTGGTCACGCTCTCCGGCAGCGCGCCGCAGACCGCCTCCGTCTTCGACGCCGACGGCACCAGCGGCTTCGTCTCCTGCCGGCGCGGGCGCCCCGAGGTGCTGGTGGTCGCCAAGGACGCGGCCGCCGCCTGCGTGCGCGGGGCGGCCGGCTCGGCCGCCCACCTGGCGGCGCTGCTCGGGGTCGCCCTGCCCTGGAGCAGGGGTCTGGCGGTCACCGCGGTGGTGGCGGCCGACTGGCGGGCCGACCCGTACAGCGGGGGCGCCTTCTGCGCCCCCGGACCGGGGGCCGCCCGCGCCGCCCTCGACTGGGCCCGGCCCGACGGCCGGCTCTTCTTCACCGGCGAGGCGGCCCTGACCGGACGCGGACTCCCCTGGCTCCAGGGCGCGTACGCGGACGGCCGGCGCGCCGCCCACGAGGTACTGGAGGCACGGAAGCCGTGACAGCGAACGTCCGCTCGGGCTGGTACCTGGCCGCCTTCACCTCCGCACTGGACGGCGAGGTGGTCCCGCTGGACATCGGGGGGCGGCGGCTGGCCGCCGTCCGCACGGACCGCGGGCTGCGGGTCTTCGACGCCGACTGCCCGCACCGGGGCGCCCACCTGGGACACGGCGGACGGCTCGCCGGCGACTGCCTGGTCTGCCCCTTCCACGGCCGCCGGATCGGTCTCGGGGAGCCGGCCGGGCCCGGCAGCCGGCCCTGGGTGCGCGAGCACGAGGCCGTGGTCTGCGGCGAGGCCGTCTTCGTCCGGCTCACCGACGGGCCCGAGGACGACCGGGGGATGCGCGCCGCGCTCAAGGAACTGGCCGGCAGCCACCGGCTGGTCAAGGCGGTGGAGCGGCCGGTGGCCGCGGCCGCGGACCTGGTCGTGGAGAACGCCTTCGACACGGACCACTTCACCGCGCTGCACAAGGTCTGGCGGGTGCGCGGGATGCGGCACCGGGCGGGCGCCTGCGGGGAGTTGGTGATGGACGGCGAGTTCCCGATGCCCGCCTCGCCCTGGCGGCCCGGGCCCCCGGCACCGGCACCGGCGGCGGGCGGCACCGGCGGCCGGCCGGCGCCCGCGGCCGCGGAGCCGTACGTACCGCGCTTCCACGCCCGGGCGTTCAGCCCCGCGGTGGTGCTCACCGAGTTCGGGCCCCCGGACGAGGTGCACGTGATCGTCACCGGCGCGGTGCCCGACGGCCGCGGCGGCTGCACGGCCCGGGTGGCCGTCGGGGTGCGCGCGGGCCGGGAGGACCAGCTGCCCGGGCTGATCGCCGGCAGCGAGCGGGCGCTGGCCGAGGACATCGCCGTCTGGGAGCACCTGAACCCGGCCGTGACCCCCCGCTACGACGCCGCCGACGCGGCCGTGCTGGCCTACCGCGCCTTCTGCGCCGGCTTCACCGGCCTCGACACGACCGCCGGGGCGGCCCGGTGACCGGCGGGCGGCCGTCGCCCGACCCGCGGCCCGATCCCCTGCCCGGTCCGCTGCCCGATCCGCGGCACGCGAGCGGGACGCCGCTGCCCGGCGAGCGCGAGGCGACGTACGACGGGCTGCGGACCCTGGCGTACGGGAGCGGGCCGGCCGTGCTGTGGGTGCACGGCTACACCATGGACGCCACGCTCTGGCGGCCCCTGTGGCGGCTGCTGCCCGGCTTCCGGCACATCGGCGTGGACCTGCCCGGGCACGGCCGCTCCGCACCGCTGAAGGCGGGCACCACCCTGCCGGAGCTCGGCGGCCGGGTGCTGGAGCTGGCCCGGGCGGTCGGGGCCCGCCGCTGGGCCGGGCTGTCCTTCGGCTCCACGGTCGTGCTGGAGATGGCCCTCACCGAGCCCGGGGCGGCGGACCGGCTGGTGCTCGGCGCGCCCACCCCGGCCGGCGGCCCGCCCGACCCGGCGGCCCGCAAGCGGTACGTCGAACTGCTGATGCTGCGCCGGATGCGGGGCGCGGCGGCGGCCGGGCAGCTGGCCGACCTGTGGATGACCGCGCCCCCGGACATCTTCCGGGGCACCGAGCGGCATCCGGTGCTCCGCGCCGAACTGCGGGCGGTCATCGCCCGGCACTCCTGGGCGGAGCTGGACGACGGCGCGATGGCGGGGCTCGCCGCCCGCGTGCACACCCCCGCCGAGCTGGCCCGGATCACGGCCGGCACGCTCGCCCTGACCGGCGCGGCCGACATGCCCGTCTTCCACGCCAACGCCGCCCTGCTGGCCCGGACGCTGCCGCGGTGCCGCTCCGTCGGAGTGCCCGGCACCGGGCACCTGCCGCTGCTGGAACGGCCCTGGGACCTGGCCGGTGCGCTGGCCGTCCACCTGGATGCGAAATCGGCCAGTTAAGGCCCCTGCGGCCGGATGTTCTGACCGTATAAATGGGCCTGGGCAAGCACATGACGGGGCTGGGGGGACATGCCTGTATTCGTGCTCGATTTCTTCGGTACGGTCCTCCAAGTGCTGGGGGCCGTCGACGAGTCCGACCTCTCCTTCTTCTTCGGACCGCACCTCACCGGACGCCGCGACGAGCTCCGACAGGGGCCGCTCAGCCTGCACTTCGCGTACCGGCCGGGCGGCGGCACCGGCCGGGAGGTCCGGGTGCTCGACGGCGAGGGCACCATGCTGCGCCGCTGGGCCTACCACGGGCCCGGCGGGATCCCGCCGGTGCTGCCGCCCTTCGCCGTCATGAACCGCACCTACGCGGTGGTCCAGGCGGCCGTGCTGGCCAAGGGCGCGGAGACGGTCGCCCTGGTGGGCGGCATCGGCTCGCCGCGCAACGCCCTGGCACTGGCACTGGGCGGACACGGCTGGCGGATGGTCTCCGGCCAGTACCTGGTCATCGAGCGGGCCACCGGGCGCACCTTGCCCTACCAGCTCCCGCTCGAACTGCGCGGGGCCGCCCTGGAGACCGCCCGGGCCGCCGGGCTCGCCGACGGCCCCGGGGGCGACCTGCGCTCCGTCTCCTCGCCGCTGACCGGGACCGCCCACCTCGTCCGGCCGGAGCGGCTGATCGCCGCCGCCGGCCCGGCCGAACGGCTCGGCCCGGCCCGGCTGGTGCGGCTGTGCACCACCGGCGCGCACCGCTGCCGCCTGGAGGAGTGGGAGTTCGCGCCCTCGGTGTGGCCCCCGGAGGCCGCCCGGGACCCGGCGCTCGCCGGGGCGCCCCGGATGCGGCTCCAGCTGCCCGAGACGGGCGCCGCCGAGGAGGCCGCCGACCTGCTGGACGAACGCCTGACCGCCACCGCGAACGGAGCCGCGCCGTGCCCCGCCGCACCGCGTACACCGAGGGAAGCCCCTGCTGGATCGACCACGTGGGCGTCGACCCCACCGGGGCGCGGGAGTTCTACGCGGCCCTCTTCGGGTGGCGGTTCCGACCCGAGGGCGACCGCGGCTACCACCTGATCCTCCGGGACGGCGAGATCGTCGGCGGGCTCGGGCCCGCCCCGGCCGGGCCCCGCTTCGGCACCGCCTGGAGCGTGTACCTGGCGGCGAAGGACCTCGACGCGGCCCGGGACCGGGCCGCCGCGCACGGCGCCCGGGTGCTCGTCCCGGGCGTCCCGGCGGGCGGCAACGGCCGGCTCGCCCTGGCCGTCGACCCCGCCGGAGCCCCCTTCGGCCTCTGGCAGGGCGCCCACGAGGAGGGCGTGGTACTGGTCGACGAGCCGGGCGCCCTCTCCGGGGCGGTCCTGCACTCGCCCCGGCCCGCCGCCTCCGAGGACTTCTACCGCGCCGTCTGCGGTACCTCGATCACGGCCCAACAGGGCGCGGAGGCACGGTGGTTGCCGCGCTTCGGCGTGACGGACGGGGCCGCCTTCGAGGAGCGGGCCCGGGCCGCGGGGGCGACGGTCCGGGGTCCGGGACTGCTGAGCGACCCCTGGGGGGCGGTTTTCGGCCACCTCGAACTCCCGTAGCTCGTACGGGAGTCCGGCGGCGGGCGGGGCGGTACGGGAAGCAGGACGCGGCGGCCCCACGGCAGCCGCGCCGGAGCGCCGGTACGCCGCACCGGGCCGGGGGCCGGCGGTCCCCGGCGCGGCCGGACGCGTGCCCGCCGCATTCCCCACCACCGCCTTTACGCAACGCACCGCATACGTAATCCACCCGCTGCGCATCACCCGCTGTTCAGTAGGACTCCCCGCCGTGCCAAGGTCGTTTCCGGTGGCAGGCAATCTCCGTCGCGCGGAATTCCGCCGCTCGCCGAGGGTCTGGAATACCGCGCATTTCCTCCGGGGAAACGGCCCGGGAAAGGGCAGGGGCGATGACATCCGAGATCGTGGTCATGGGCGGCGGGCCGGCCGGCTCCATCGCGGCGGCGCTGCTGGCCCGGCAGGGCGCGCGGGTGCGGCTGCTGGAACGCGCGCATTTCCCGAGGTACCACATCGGGGAATCCGTGGCGACGTCCTGCCGGGCCATCATCGACCTGGCCGGCGCCCTCGAGAAGGTCGACGCCCGGGGCTACCAGGTCAAGGAGGGCCTGCTGCTGCGCTGGGGCGCGGAGCGGGACTGGGTGGTCGACTGGCCCGAGATCTTCGGCACCGGGGCGCAGACCTCCTGGCAGGTGGACCGGGCCGACTTCGACGAGGTCCTGCTGCGGCACGCGGCCTCCCAGGGCGTCGAGGTGATCGAGGGCGCCCAGGCCCGCCGGGTGCTCTTCGAGGAGGACCGGGCGGTGGGCGTGGAGTGGACCCACGAGGGCCGCACGCACACCACCCGCACCGACCACCTCGTCGACGCCACCGGCCGGGCCGGCCTGCTCTCCGTCCGCCACCTGGCCAACCGCACCCCGCACGACGTCTTCCGCAACGTCGCCGTCTGGGGCTACTACCAGGGCGGGGACCTGCTGCCGCGGACCCCGGTGGGCGGCATCAACGTGATCTCCGCGCCGGAGGGCTGGTACTGGGTCATCCCGCTCAAGGACGAGGTGTACAGCGTCGGCTTCGTCACCCACCAGGACCGCTTCCGGCAGCGCCAGGAGAAGTACGGCGCGGACCTGGAGGGGCTGTTCCTGGACGCGGTGGCGGAGTCGGACACGGTGCGGGGGCTGGTCTCGGCGGGCGTCTTCCAGCACGACGTGCGGGTGGAGCAGGACTTCTCCTACACCGCGGACTCCTTCTGCGGGCCCGGCTACTTCCTGGCCGGCGACTCGGCCTGCTTCCTGGACCCGCTGCTCTCCACCGGCGTGCACCTGGCCATGTACAGCGGCATGCTGGCGGCGGCCTCCGTCCTGGCGGTGGGGGACGGCTCGGTGACCGAGGCCGAGGCGCTGGCCTTCTACGAGTCGCTGTACCGGAACGCGTACGCGCGGATGTTCTCGATGGTGGCCGGCTTCTACGAGCAGTACCGCGGCAAGGCCACGTACTTCTGGCTGGCGGCGCGGCTGGCGCGGGGGCGGCACCCGGAGCTGATGAAGGCCGGCTCGGTCCGGCCGGAGCCGCGCCGCTCCGAACCGGACAGCGAGGCCTTCGCGGCGCTGACCGCCGGCGTCCTGGACCTGGACGACGCGCGGCGGGCGGGGGGCGCGGCGGCCCTCCCGGAGCGGGCGCTGGCCTCCCGCATGTCCCGCCAGCACGACCTGACCGACCGCGACGCCGCCACCGGCCTCCACCTCGTCACCACCCCCCGCCTGGGCCTGGCCCGCACCCCCGCCTAGCCGCCGCCCGCGGCGTACGGGTACGCCTCCCGGCTGTGCCGGGGGCCGCCCCGGAGCCCCGCCCGAGACGGCCTCCCGTGGCCCTTCCATGGCCCCCGAGGCCGTTCGTGGTGTGTGGGGTAGCCCCTTGACGGGGTGTGGCAGGCTGGCTCGGAGGCAGGCCCGGGCCGGGGATGACCGCAGGTCACGGCGAAGCCGCGAAGTCCCAGGGGTGGGCCTGCCGCAGGGCCTGCAGGCCACCCCCCTCCCCCAGCTACCGCTGGGAGGTGCCCCCAGGGGCGCGGGGCCCCACACACCACGAACGGCCGCCCCGGCCGGGCCCACCTGGGCCCCGCCCACGGTTTTGCCACTCCTGCCCTGCGGGAGACCGCCTCCAGCCCCACCGCGGCACCTCCAACCCCGGCGGGGCAAATCCAGCCCCGCCGGCGTTTGAGGCGCGGGGTCCGGGGCAGCGCCCCGAAACCTAGGCCCCGCCCACCCTTTGGCACATCCCCGCCGGGGCACCTCCCAGCCCCGCCGGCGCTTGAGGCGCGGGGCCCGGGGCAGCGCCCCGAAACCTGGGACCGGCCCGCCCCTTGCGTCCGCCCGGGCGGGGACCGCCATTCCAGCCCCGCCGGCGTTTGAGGCGCGGGATCCGGGCCCGCGCCCGGCCGGTACGCGGAGCCAGCCCCACCCCGCCCCTTCCCGAAACCGGTGGGCGGCTGCCCCCGGAGCCCCCGGCCCCGCCGCTCCGCGACGGGCATTCGGGGCTCCGCCCCGGACCCCGCGCCTCAAAC
>NZ_JBFBGK010000076.1:0-43859 GCF_040684615.1 Streptomyces sp. NPDC089919 | reverse complement strand
GCAGGGGGGACCCTGTGGGAGAGTAGGACGCCGCCGAACAATCATTGTGGGAAAGCCCCGCACCTTCTGGTGCGGGGCTTTTCTGCGTTCTGGGCCGAATAAGGAGGGGACGGCCAGGACGGTGCCGCCTAGGATCGGCCGCATGGATCACATCATCCGCGCCGTGCGCGCCGACGAGTGGGAGAAGGCCAAGGAGCTGCGGCTGGTGGCGCTGCGGGATCCGTTGGCCCGGCTCGCCTTCCACGAGACGTACGAGACCGCCCTCGAGCAGCCGGACTCCTTCTGGCAGGAGCGGACCGAGCGGGCGGCCGAGAGCGCCACCGTCCGGCAGTTCATCGCCGAGGCGCCGGACGGCAGCTGGGTCGGGTCGGTGACCGTGCTCGTGGAGCCGGCCGGGGTGCCGTCGCTCCTCGGTGACAGCGTGCCCGAGCAGGACCAGGCGATGATCGTGGGGGTCTTCGTCCGGGCCGAGAACCGGGGCAGCGGACTGACCGAGGCCCTTTTCGAGGCGGCGGTGGGCTGGTCCTGGGAGCTGGCCGAGCCGGTGGTGCGGCGCGTACGGCTCTACGTACACGAGGACAACCACCCGGCGGTCGGCTTCTACCGGCGGTTCGGCTTCGAGCCCACGGGGGTGACCCTGCCGGCGCCCACCAACCCCGACGAGCGGGAGCTGGAGCACGCGCTCACGCGCTGACCGGCTAGCCGACCGTCTCGGCGGTCAGGGCCGGCCAGCGCGAGCGGGCCTGCTCCCGGCTGCGCAGCAGGGCCAGCAGGGGCAGCGCGCCCGGGCCGGTGCCGGCCAGCAGCTCGGGGAGCTGGGGGAGCGGTGCCACGGCGGCCAGGTCGTCGAGGACCAGGGTCAGTGGTGGGTCGAGCCGACCGTCGGATGACCGTACGGCCATGCGGCGGCCGTGCTCGACCACGCTTGACGCGAGTGCGGTGAGCAGGGGCATCGCCCCGGGTGCCGTCCGGGGGTCCTCCACGGGCTCACCCACCAGGTAGAGCGTGCCCCCTTCGTCGAGGAACGATGCCAGCGTCAGCGAATCCGTTCTGTTCGGGGTGCAGGCGTCGCGGATGTGGATCGAGGACAGGCAGCCGAGCGCACGGGCCGTCAGTTCCCTGGCGATCTCGCGGCGTTCGGGATGCGCGGTGAGGGCGTTCTCGAGCTCGCCGGCCATGCCGGGGGCGGCCTTGGGGTGGGTGCGCAGGATGCGGACCGGTTCCTGGGTGCCGGAGCCCTGGGCCCAGCGGTGCAGCTGCTTGAAGGGGCGGTCCTCGAGGGCGGCGGCGTGCAGCCAGCTGCGCAGGAGCGTTTCCGCCGTGTCGGCGACCGCGGCGTCGATGCGGGCCTGGGGGCGTACCGGGGAGAGCAGGGCGGTGGCGCGGGCGGTGGCGGTGTCGCGGTCGGTGCAGCCGGTGCCGGGGTGCCAGTGCAGCCGGGCCGGGGTGTCGCACAGGTGGGAGGGGTCGTAGAGCAGGACCGGGCCGAGCTTGGCGCGGGCGTCCTTGGTGTCGGCCCACAGGGCGGGCGAGGAGGTGACGACCAGGGCGGCCCCCTCGGCCTCGGCGATCCGGCGGGCCGCGGCCCGGTGCCGGTCGGCCGGGCCGCCGTACAGGAGGCGGCTCTCGGAGCCGGCGGACCAGGGTTCGGCGGAGACGGGGGAGACCGGGGCGGCCTGGTCCCGGGCCCCGGGGGCGTAGCCGAAGCCGTAGCGGTAGGCCTCGTCGGTGGGTTCGGTACGGGGTTCGGGCGCGGGGGCCGGGACCACCGGTTCGGGCAGGGCCTTCTCGGTCGCGGCGGGCGCCGGTGGCGGGACCGCCCGCCGGGGCGCCGGGGCGCGGACCGCGGCCGGCTGGGCCGCGCTCTCCTCGGGTCCGGGGTCCTGCGGTGTCGGTGCGGCCTCCCGGCGGGCCGCGCGCCGGGCCTTGGAGCGGGCGAGGACACCGATGGTGAAGAGGGTCAGGACGAACAGCACCATCAGCTCGCTGATGAGCAGGCCCCAGAAGAGGCCCCAGCCCGAGAGGGCGGTCGGTGCGGTGTCGGGCCAGGCGGCGGCCAGGTCGTGCGGCCGGGTGGCCAGGGCCCGCATGGCCATCGGCGTACGGGTGAAGCTGACGGTGGCCGGCCAGGAGCCGCGGGCGAACAGCGCCGCGAGCCCGGTGGCCGACCAGACCAGCAGGGTCAGGCCCAGCAGGAAGGCCAGCAGGCCCACCAGCAGGGAGTCCGGGACGCCCCGTGCGGGCTCCGTGTCGTACCGCCCCCGTGCGCCGTGCCCCCGGCCGTCCCGCGGCATCTCACGCCACCGTGGATTCCGTGGAGCCGCCGTGCATCTGCTGCTCGATCAGCAAGGCTCTCTCCTCCGCTTCGAGTTCGGCCGCGAGCAGGTCCTCGGGCAGTCCCCGGTCGGCCGGGGCCGAAGACTCCGTCATGGCCCGGTCGGTGTAGACCAGCGGCCGTTCCGCCTCGGTGATCAGGTGTTTGACCACTTGGACGTTGCCGTTGACGTCCCAGACGGCGATGCCCGGGGTGAGGGTCGGGATGATCTCCACGGCCCATCGGGGCAGGCCGAGGACGCGTCCGGTGGCGCGGGCCTCGTCGGCTTTCTGGGCGTAGATGGTGCGGGTGGAGGCCATCTTGAGGATGGCCGCGGCCTCCCGGGCCGCCGCGCCGTCCACCACGTCGGAGAGGTGGTGGACGACGGCGACGAAGGACAGGCCGAGGCGGCGCCCGAACTTGAGCAGCCGCTGGAACAGCTGCGCCACGAAGGGCGAGTTGATGATGTGCCAGGCCTCCTCGACCAGGAAGATCCGTTTCTTCCGGTCGGGGCGGATCCAGGTGTGTTCCAGCCAGACGCCGACGATCGCCATGAGGATGGGCATGGCGATGGAGTTGCGGTCGATGTGGGACAGGTCGAAGACGATCAGCGGGGCGTCCAGGTCGATGCCGACGGTGGTCGGGCCGTCGAACATGCCCCGCAGGTCGCCGTCGACCAGCCGGTCGATGACCAGCGCGACGTCCAGGCCCCAGGCGCGCACGTCGTCTATGTCGACGTTCATGGCCTCCGCGGACTCCGCCTCGGGGTGGCGGAGTTGTTCCACGATGTCCGTCAGCACCGGCTGGCGGTCGAGGATGGTCTCGTTGACGTAGGCGTGGGCGACCTTGAGGGCGAAGCCGGCGCGCTCGTCCAGGCCGTGCCCCATCGCGACCTCGATGATGGTGCGCAGCAGGGCGAGCTGGCCGGTGGTGGTGATGGCCGGGTCGAGGGGGTTGAGGCGGATGCCGCCGTCGTTGGCCGCGACCGGGTCCAGCCGGATGGGGGTTATCCCCAGCTGTTCCGCGATCAGGTTCCATTCGCCGACGCCGTCCTCGCCCTGGGCGTCGAGGACGACGACCTGGCGGTCCCGGAAGCGGAGTTGGCGCAGGACGTAGGTCTTCTCCAGCGCGGACTTGCCGTTGCCGGACTCGCCGAGCACCAGCCAGTGCGGGGCCGGGAGCTGCTGGCCGTACAGCTGGAAGGGGTCGTAGATGTAGCCCTTGCCGCTGTAGACCTCGCGTCCGATGATGACGCCGGAGTCGCCGAGGCCGGGGGCCGCGGTGGGGAGGTAGACGGCCTGGGCCTGCCCGGTGGAGGTGCGGACGGGCAGCCGGGTGGTTTCGACCTTGCCGAAGAGGAAGCTGGTGAAGGCGTCCGTCAGCGCGGACAGCGGATCTCGCATGGCGGGTCTGCCCTCCAGCTAGCGTCGGATGCCGGTGGCGAACGGCAGGGTGTTCACGAAGGCGCGGTGGTGCTCGCGGTCGCACCATTCGAGCTTGAGGTACGACTTGCCGGCCGAGGCGCGGATGGTCCGCTTGTCGCGGGCGAGGGCTTCGGGCGATCGCGAGGACACCGTGATGTACCCGACCAGGTTGACCCCCGCCGCACCACTGGCGAGATCTTCACCCCTCTGGTCGAGCCGGCCGTGGGCGGCGATGTCGCGGGGGTCGACGGTGCGGTTCATCTTGGCGGCGCGGGAGGCGTCGGCCTCGTCGTTGGTCTTCTCGGTGAGCATGCGCTCGATGGCGACCTCGGTGGGCTCCAGGTCCATGGTGACGGCGACGGTGCGGATCACGTCGGGGGTGTGGACGAGCAGCGGGGCGAGGAAGTTCACGCCGACGGGGGTCATGGGCCATTCCTTCACCCAGGCCGTGGCGTGGCACCAGGGCGCGCGGGTCTGGGACTCGCGGGTCTTGGCCTGGAGGTAGGTGGGTTCGACGGCGTCCAGTTCGGCGGGCCAGGCGTTGCGCTTGGTCATGGCCTGGATGTGGTCGATGGGGTGGTCCGGGTCGTACATGGAGTGCACGAGGGAGGCGAGCCGGCCCTGGCCGAGGGGCTGGCGGACGCGGATGTCGGCCTCGGCGAGCCGGGCGCAGATGTCGGTGAGCTCGCGTGCCATGACGACGGCGAGGCCGGCGTCCTTGTCGACCTTGCGGCCGGCCCGGGGGGTGGCGGCGCGGGCCATGGCGTGGGCCTCGGCGGCGAGTTCGCGGGTGTAGTGCATGCAGGCGACGAGGTAGGCGCGGTGCTGCTCGCTGGAGGTGGAGACCATGGACTGGAGCTGGTCGTAGGAGTCGCGGAGCCAGCCGGGGGCCTGGGTGTCGCCGCGCTGGGCGACGTCCTTGGCGTGGGCGTCGGGGTCGGCGGGCAGGGTGCGGGCCAGCATCTGGAGGCGGGTGACGAAGCCGTCGCCGTTGGCGACGTGCTTGAGGAGGGTGCCGAAGCGGTCGACGAGGGCTTCCTGGTCCTCGCTGTCGCGCAGGCCGACGCCGGGGCCCTCGATCTCGATGGCGGCGGTGACGGTGCGCCGGTCGGCGTGGAGCAGGACGGCGATCTCGTCGGGGCCGAAGGGGGCGGCCAGCCAGCTGATGCGGCCGATGCCGGGCGGCGGGCCGACCTCGACCTCGGCGCCGTCGGCGGCGCGGGTGCCGGACTCCATGGCGGCCGAGCGGTAGGTGGTGCCGCGGCGCAGGCTGCGCTTGTAGCTGCGGTTGACCTCGAACCACTTGTAGAAGGTGCGGTGCTTGTACGGGACGTAGACCGCGGCCAGGGCGAGGACCGGGAAGCCGGCGAGGCAGACGATGCGGAGCATCAGCTGGGGGACGAGGAGTCCGCTCATCATGCCGAGGAAGGCGCCCGCGATGATCAGTGCGATCTCGCCGGTCTCGCGGTTCTTGCCGACGATCGCGTTCGGCCGGGCGCGGCCGATGAGATACGTGCGGCGGGGCGCGACCGGGTGGATCTGATGGGACTGGGTCGTCAACGCCCGTCACCTCCTGTGCCTGTGGTCCTGCTGGTGTGCGGGGTGTTCGCGCCGGAGCCGCGGGGCGGGGGTGCGGCGGAGGGGACAGTTCCGCCGCCGACCCCGGTCCCGCCGGAGGTGCCCCGGCTGCTGTGGGCCGCCACGCCGCCGGCGAGCGGGTTGGCGGGGCGTGGCTCGGCGCCGCCGGCCCGGTGGGCGCCGCCCCGGCTGCTGTGCGTCTTGATGCCCTGCGAGACGAGCGAGGCCGGGGAGCTGATGACGGCGGCTGCCTGGGCGCCGTCGGTGGCCTGCTTGCGGTTCGTACGGGCGGAGGCGATCTCGTCGCCGAAGCCGGGTACGAAACGGTAGATCATCGCGGAGGCGAAGATCGCGAGGAGGATGATGGCGAGTCCCGAGACGACGGCCGAGAAGGCGTCGGGGCCGTTCTCGCCGGCGAGGGCGCCGGCCAGGCCGAGCACGATCACGATGACCGGTTTGACCAGGATCACCGCGATCATGATGCCGGCCCAGCGGCGGACGTGTCCCCACATGTTGCGGTCGACGAGTCCGGCGTAGACGGCGGTTCCGAGCAGGGCGCCGACGTAGAGCAGGGCGGCCCGGATGACCAGCTCGAGCCAGAGGACGCCGGCGGCGAGCACGGTCACCAGGGAGACGACGATCAGCATGATCGGGCCGCCGCCGATGTCCTGGCCCTTCTTGAGGGCTTCGGTGAAGGAGCCGAAGAAGACGTCGGTCTGGCCGCCGGTGCCGCTGGCGATGACCTCGGTGACGCTGTCGGTGGCGGAGACCAGGGTGTAGAGGATCAGCGGGGTGAAGGCGGAGGCGAGGACGGTCAGCCACAGGAAGCCGATGGCCTCGGAGAGCGCGGTGGTCAGGGGCACGCCACGGACGGCCCGCTTGGCGACCGCGAGCAGCCACAGGACGAGCGTGAGGACGGTGGAGGCGGCGAAGACGACGGCGTACTGGCGCAGGAAGGCGGCGTTGGTGAAGTCGACGTCGGCGGTGCCCTTGATGGCCTCGCTGAGCTTGCCGACGATCCAGGCGCCGGCGTCCGCGCAGCCCTTGGCGAGGGAGGTGAGCGGGTCGACGGCGCTGTTGGGGTCGGGGGCGGGTGCGGGGGCCTTGTTGCCGGGCTGGCGGCCCTCGCAGATGTTGCGGGCCTGGCCGCCGAGGAGGCTGCACGGGTTGGGTGCGGTGGTGGCGGTCGGGGCGCCGCGCTCGGGCGGGGTCGGTGTCGGGGTGGGCGCGGCGGCGGCCCGGGACGCGAGCAGCACGAGGGTGCCCTGCAGGGCGGCGAGGGCGGTGAGTGCGGAGCGCAGCGGCCGGCGGGGGGCCGAGGGGCTGGCGGGCCTACCGGGCATAGGTGAACCCTCCGAATTCGTTGACCGCGCCGGCGATGTCGGCGGAGCCGGAGACGGGGTTGTCGCCGGTGACCGGGGTGGGCCCGGTGCGCTGGCTGGTGCCCAGGACCTTCCAGTCCGAGCCGTTCCACTTCAGCTTGACGGTGAGCGTGTACCAGGCGCTGGTGACGGGCTTGGTGGACTTGTCGCCGGTGAGCCCGAAGAGGCCGAGGGACCAGACGTCCACGTCGGCGGCGTCCTCGGCGTAGCGCAGGACCTTGGAGCCGACGGGGGTGGTGCGGCTGACGAAGGTGGCGCCGGCCGGGGCGGTGCCGTCGGCGGTGAGGCCGATCTGGTCGAAGAGGGCGCGCGAGTAGGTGGCGTCGTACGCGGCCTGGAGCGCGGTGAGGGAGCCTTCGTCGGCGACGGCGGCGATCAGGCGGTGCCGCTGGTCGGCCGGGTACATGCCGTCGGAACCGAGGACGGCGGCGTAGTTGGCGGCGGCGGACTGGGCGCCCTGCTCGGTGTGGGCGAAGCCGGCGGGGACGCCGTTGTGCCGGCCGGCGACGGGGCGTTCGCCGGTGGCGGCGGTGGAGCCGGCGGCGGGGGCCTTGGGGTCGGTGCTGCCGGGGTCGTCGGAGCCGCCGCCGTCGCCCTGGTTCGCGAACGCGATGGCGGCGATCAGCAGGACGAAGACGCCGACGACGGTGAGCAGGCCGCGGGAGGCGCGGGCCGGGCGGCGGGCGGTGCCGTAGGGGTCGCCGGGGGCGTCGGGCAGGCGGGTGCGGGTCTGTCCGGTGCCGCCCACCCGGTCGGTGTCGGCGTAGCCCGGTCCGTCGTCGTGGCTCATGCAGCCCCCGCCCCCTCAGCCGTGTCGTGGTACGACGGTAGCCGGGCTGGTTCCCGCGTGGGCGTGGAGTGGTGAGTCGTCATCAGGAAACGCAACCTCGGCCGGTGGGCGGTGGGCCTGCAAGGGGGAGATCGGGTGGGGGAGTGCGGGAGGCTGCGGGGGTGCCGCCCGGGGCGGCCGGTGGGGCCCGGCCCGTCGGGGCCGGGCCGTGGGCCCGCTAGACGGCCATCCCGTACACGATGGTGAAGAGGGTCCCGAGCGATCCGATGATGAACACCCCGGTCAGGCCGGCGACGATGAGGCCCTTGCCCTGTTCCGCGCTGAACGTGTCGCGCAGGGCGGTGGCGCCGATGCGCTGCTTGGCCGCGCCCCAGATGGCGATGCCGAGGCAGAGGAGGATCGCCACGGCCATGACCACCTCGATCATGACCTTCGCTTCGTTGCCGAGACTGCCGAACGGCCCCCAATTGGGGGCGATTCCGCCGATGATGGTGGTGATGTCGCCCTTTTCGGCTGCCAGGATCATGTAACTCACCGCCCCTGTTGGGTAGTTCCGTCAGCCCGTGCCCGTCGGCAGGGGTCACGCACTATCTTCGCTGATGAAACCGCCGTCGTATGTCGACTTGGCGGCTCTCTTTGTGCGAACTCTTGCCGGGCCGCTCGCCGGCCGCCGCTCCGACGCCCTGACCTGGGGCGCGGTCCGGTCGTATGCGAAGACACGTACGGTCACTGTGTGTATCACGCGGGTTGACGCCGGGCAATGAGGGCGAGTGGCGGGGTGCCGCCGCCCGTTCGGAGCAGCCGCGGGGCGTGCCGTTCGTCCGATGCGCTGACAAATGTCCGACATTCCGGCTGTCGTTCCATCGGTGTGCCCGGCGGCGGGGGATGCTCCGGGTGCTCCCGGCCGGAGCGCCTCGAGTGTTCGGTACCAAGAAGGAGCTACGTATGGGTCCTGTGACCAGGACGAGACGCCGCACCCGGCTCGTCGGCGGGCTGATCCTGCCGGTGGCGCTGGGTCTCGCGGGCCTCGCCTCGCCGGCGTTCGCCGAGACGGGTACGGGTACGTCGGCCACGGCGGCGGAGCAGCGGGCGGGCGGCGGCGGTGGCGACTGCCCCAAGCCGCGGCCGCGGCACGCGGCGGCCGGATCCGCCGCGCAGGCGGCGCCGGCCGGTGGCGGCGGGCACGGCTGTCCCGGGCCGCCCGGTCCGCCCGGGAAGCCCGGCAAGCCGGGTCCCCAGGGGCCGCCCGGACCGCGGGGCCCGAAGGGCGACAAGGGTGACAAGGGCGACACCGGGCAGACGGGCCCGCAGGGCCCGGCCGGGGCCCAGGGCCCGGTGGGCCCGGCGGGACCGCAGGGCATGCCCGGCCCGGCCGGCATGCAGGGTCCCCCCGGACAGGCGGGTCCGCCCGGACAGCAGGGCCCGGCGGGTCAGGCCGGTCCGCAGGGCCCTCAGGGGCCGACCGGTGCCACGGGTGCGACCGGTCCGACCGGTCCGACGGGGCCCACCGGTGCGACCGGCCCGTGCGTGGCCTACGACGGGCTGATGGACCAGAACTCGCAGGAGTTCGGGATCGCGCTCAAGGGCACCAAGACGTGGATCGGGCGTCGTGGCCGGGTGATGGGCGGTGGACTCGGCGACTTCGCGTGGCAGGACCTGTCGATCGCTCCCCACACCGACTATCCGTCCGGCGTGTGCGACGTGTCGATGACCCTGCAGGGCAATGACGTGTACGCGTACGCCATCACCACGGGCGGGGTGCTGTACCGGACCCACTGCAGCATCAACGGCATGGTCCCGCTGGTGTGCACCGAGCCGTGGGCGGCGGTCCAGGCGCCGCTGCCGTAGCGGCGGGCGGTACGGGCGGCGGTCGGCGGTACGGGCCGGCGCCGCCGGGGAGCGCGGGGCGCTCCCGGCCGGGGCACGAGCCGGCCGGGGGCGCCCCGCGCCGCGTCCGGGGTCGGCTCTAGCCGAACCAGACGCTCCGCTTGACCAGGAGGAAGGCCGTGTCGCCGGGCGGGATGATGCCCAGCTGCGGCCCGAAGCAGTACGGGTAGGCGAAGACCACGGCCGGGTTGTCGGTGTGGTTGGTGACCCGGCTGAAGTTGCCGAAGGTGTAGCAGCCGTGCGGCTCGTGGAAGGTGTAGCCGTTCAGGTGCAGTTCGTCGGAACCGGACGAGGCGTGGGCGGAGCCGCCGAGTCCGATGACGAGGACGGCAGCGGCCGCCAGGCTGCCGAGGGTCGAGATGAAGCGTCGCATGGGTCAAACCTCCGTGTGCGCCGGAAATTGACGATCAACTTCCGGTTGCGTCGCTCACGGTATGCGGGAGGATGCGGATGGTCACGGGGCGTGCGGAAGCGCCCCGGGGGCGCGTCCGGTGATCACGTGCGCACGGCCGTTCCGGTGAACGGCCCCCGCCTCCTGACGGGTGGTCAGGCGGCCCAGTGGCCGGGGCGGTCCAGGCCCGGCGGGATCCGGGTGGCGGCGTCGCCCCGGGCGGCGTTCAGCTGCGCCTGGGTGAGGAAGAGGGCCCCGGTCAGGTCCGCCCCGCGCAGGTCCGCGTCGCGCAGGTCCGCCCCGATCAGGTCGGCCTCGCGCAGGTCGGCCCCGGAGAGGTCGGCGGCGATCAGGTAGGCGCCGCGCAGGTTGGCGCCGCGCAGGGCCGCGCGGGCCAGTCGGGCGCCCATGAGGTCCGCGCCGCGGTGGTTGCGCTTCTTGCCGGGGACCTTCGCGCGGACCAGTTCGCTGCTCTCCAGCAGCAGTTCGCTGACCTGCCCGCGCAGGGCGGGTACGTCGGCGGCGGCCAGTTCGGCGGCCTGGCCGCGGGTCAGCTCCTCGATCCCGGCCCGGGCGCGCGCCAGGGCGGGGTGCACCGGCCGGGCGGCCGGCAGGGCCAGCGCCTCGGTGAGGTACCAGAGGAGTTCGTGGAGCTGCCGCATGACGGGGAAGACCTCGAACATCAGCCGGGACTCCTCGGGGTGCGCCCGCCAGTCCCGGCCGACGAAGGTGACCTGGGAGACCTTCTGTCCGGCGCCGAAGCAGTCGAAGACGGTGCAGCCCTTCCAGCCCTGTTCGCGCAGGGAGGTGTGGATGCCGCAGCGGAAGTCGGTGCGGAGGTTGCCGCAGGGGGTCCCGGCGCCCTTGTCGCGGGCGAAGTCGGCGGAGGCGGCGAAGGGCAGCGCGACGCAGCAGAGCCCGAAGCAGCTGCCGCAGTCGGCGCGCAGCCCGGCGAACCCGTCCGGGGCGGGCTGCGGAGAGGACTGCGGGGCGGACTTCGCGGCGGACTTCGGGGAGGGCTTCGGGGAGGGGGACATGGGACGGACGCTCCAGGTGAGACGGGATCGCCCCATTGTCCCCTGCGGGCCGCTCGATCTCCGTTGATCTCCTCGCGGGCCCGCGAAAGGATCTGTCCATGACAGAACTGATCGCCGTGGCCGTCATCACCGTCCTTGCCGTCATCAGTCCGGGCGCGGACTTCGCGATGGTCGTCCGCAACAGCTACCTCTACGGCCGCACCACCGGGCTCTTCGCCGCCGCGGGCGTGGGCTCGGGCGTGCTGGTGCACGTCACGTACACGATGCTGGGCGTGGGGCTGCTGATCGCCTCGTCCACCGCCCTGTTCACCGCCATCAAGCTGGCGGGCGCGGGCTACCTCGTCTACGTGGGCGTCCGGACCTTCCGGGCCCGCGCGGAGCTGACGGTGGACCTGGAGTCCAAGCCGCAGCTGACCGCGCTGGGCGCCCTGCGGACCGGCTTCCTGACCAACGTCCTCAACCCCAAGACCACGCTCTTCGTCGTCTCCACCTTCACCCAGGTCGTCGGCCCGGACACGCCCGTGTGGCGGCAGGCCGGCTACGGCCTCTTCATGGCCCTGGCGCACGTGGCGTGGTTCTCCGCGGTCGCGCTCTTCTTCTCCACCACCACCCTGCGCGACCGGATGCTCAAGGCCCAGAAGACGCTCAACCGGGCCATCGGGTCCGTCCTGGTGGGTCTGGGCGTGACCCTGGGCCTGGCCCGCTGAACCCTGGCGTCCGCGCCGTACCGGTGGGTAGCCTGCCGGGATGGCTGAGGCGTTCTACGAGCGGGTCGGCCCGCAGGAGTACGCGGCGTCCGCGTACACGCGCGGGCCCTGGGATGCGGGATCACAGCACGCCGGACCGCCGGCGGCGCTGCTGGGGCGGGCGCTCGAGGGCGGCCGGGAGGGACTGCGGCTGGCCCGGGTGACCTACGAGATCCTGCGGCCGGTGCCGATCGGGGCGCTGCGGGTGACCACCGAGGTGGTGCGGTCCGGGCGCAGTACCGAGATCGTCGAGGCGGCCCTGGTGCCCGAGGGGGCCGAGGGGCCGGTGATGCTGGCGCGCGGGCTGCGGATCCGGACGGCCGGGGAGCCGGGCCCGGCGGTGGCGCAGGGCCCCCAGGTCCCGCCACCCGGGGAGGCGGCCGGCACCCCCTTCTTCCCCGTGCCGTGGGACACCGGGTACCACACCGCCATGGAAGCCCGCTTCACCGAGGGCGCGTTCACCGAACTGGGCCCGGGCACCTGCTGGATGCGGATGCGGGTGCCGCTGGTGGCGGGGGACGAGCCCCGGCCGCTGGACCGGGTGCTGGTCGCGGCGGACTCGGGCAACGGCATCGGGAACGTCCTCGACTTCGGCCGGTACGTCTTCGTGAACCCGGACCTGACGGTGCACCTGCACCGGCACCCGGTCGGCGAGTGGGTCTGCGTCGAGGCGCGGACCAGCACCGACCCGGCCGGGATCGGCCTGGCGGACGCCCGGCTGCACGACGAGAAGGGCCCGATCGGCCGCAGCGCGCAGAGCCTCTTCATCACCCCCCGGTAGCGCCGCGGGTCCGCGCCGGCCCCCGGCGCGGGCCTTCCGGTGGAAATCCACGCCCCCGAGCCCCGTTTCCGGCCGGCGAACGGGCTGTCAGGACGCCCTGCATGAGGCAGTGTTGACGGGTGCGAAAGTTCTGGATGGCGGGCGGGATCGGGATCGGGCTGTGCCTGGGTTTCATCGGGCTGCTCGTCGTCGGCACGTACTCCGCGGCGGCGGGGGCGCTGGGCGGCGGCCGGTCCGTCGCGCTCGCCAAGGGCTCGGTGCCCGCGTTGTACGCCCCGCTGGTGCAGCGCTGGGGCAATCTGTGCCCGGCCCTCAACCCGGCGCTGCTGGCGGCGCAGTTGTACCAGGAGAGCGGCTGGAACCCGCGCGCGGTCAGCCCGGCCGACGCCCGGGGCATCGCGCAGTTCATCCCCGGTACCTGGGCCACCCACGGCATCGACGGCGACGGCGACGGCGACCGGGACATCTGGGACCCGGCGGACGCGATCCCCTCCGCGGCCTCGTACGACTGCGAACTGGCGGGCTACGTCAAGAAGGTGCCCGGGAACGTCAGCGACAACATGCTGGCCGCGTACAACGCCGGCGCCTACCGGGTCATCCAGTACCAGGGCGTCCCGCCGTACCGGGAGACCCGGGACTACGTGCGGATCATCCGCAGCCTGGAGAAGAGCTTCGCCGCCCCGGTCGGCCGGGTGGCGCCCTCCCAGCAGGCCGCCCAGGCCATCGACTTCGCCCAACGGCAGCTCGGCAAGCCCTACCTGTGGGGCGGCGAGGGCACCCCCGAGCAGAACGGCCGCTTCGACTGCTCCGGGCTCACCCAGGCCGCGTACCGGACGGTGGGCATCGAGCTGCCCCGGGTGGCCAACGACCAGTACAACGCCGGGCCGCACCCCTCGCGGGCCGAACTGCTCCCCGGTGACCTGGTCTTCTTCTCCGACGACCTGGCGGACTCCCGGGCCATCCACCACGTCGGCATCTACGTCGGCGGCGGCTACATGATCAACGCCCCCTACACCGGGGCGGTGATCCGCTTCGACAAGATGGACACCCCGGACTACTTCGGTGCCACTCGTGTCACCAAGGACGGTGCGGCGGCCCTGCCCGACCGTGCGGAGCAGGCGCAACGCTCCGTGAAGCCCAGGCCCTGAGCTGCGACGATGAGTCACTCTTCGATAACGTTGGGGTGATCATTCGGTGGAGAGTGGAACGTACGCGCCAGAACGGGCGTTCCCTGGTTACCGGGGGCTGTTCGCGGGGGTCGAAGGGGCGCACAAGGGCGTGCGCCCGCAGGGGACGAGGCAAGGGCAAGGGGCCGACGCACGATGGCTGGACTCGCGACGGGTGGGCCGAACCCCGATGTAAGCCTGCTCCACGACATCAACGGCATCGCCGCCAGTACCCCCGGCTGGGTCGACCGACTGGTCGCCGCGGTCGGCGAGTACGGCCTGATCGCCGCCCTGGTCCTGCTGGTGCTCTGGTGCTGGCGCGGCGCCCGGCGGCAGCCCGGGCCCGAGGCCACCGAATCCTTCGTCGCCCTGGTGTGGGCGCCGCTCGCGGCCGGTCTGGCGCTGCTGGTCAACATCCCGCTGCGGTCCTTCGTCGGCCGGCCCCGGCCCTTCGCGCACTACCCGGGCATCCACGTCCTGGCCTCCGGCCGGACCGGCTTCTCCTTCGTCAGCGACCACGCCACCCTCACCATGGCCCTGGGCGTCGGGCTCTTCGTGGCCCACCGGAAGTACGGCCTGATCGGGATCGGACTGGCCCTCCTGGAGGGCTTCTGCCGCGTCTACACGGGCGCGCACTACCCCACCGACGTGATCGGCGGCTTCGCGCTGGGCACCGCCGTGGTGCTGCTGTTCGCACCGCCCGCGATCTGGCTGCTCACCCCGGTGGTACGGGCCGTGGCCGGCTCGCCGCGGGCCGGCCGGCTGGTCCGGTCCCGGACCCTGCCGCCGCCCCGGCCGGTGGAACTGGCCGCGTCCCAGGGCGCGGAGGAGTACGTCCAGGAGCGCGACCTGGCCGCCTGAGGCCCCTCGGGACGGCCCGCCCGTCAGTGGGGTATGCCGGGTCAGGCGCGCAGGACGTACAGCAGCCCCGCGGCCAGCAGGCAGAGCAGGGCCGCGCCGAAGCAGGCGCGGACCGCCGTCCGGGGGCGGGTGCCGCTCAGCGTTCCTCCTCCGGGGCGGATTCCCCGGCCGCCTCGTCCCGCCGGTAGCGGGAGCGCAGCCACAGGCCGGTGGCCGCGGCCGCCGCGCCCGTGGTGCCGATGGCCAGCGCCACGTCGCCCGGCCCGTCGGCGGTGCCCACCGGCTTCCCGGACCGCCCGGCGGCGTGGCCGGGAGCGGCGGACAGCGCGAAGCCGAGCGCCAGCGCGTACACGGCGACGGTGAACTTGGGTCGCATGGGCCTCCGCCCTGTGGAGTGGTCCCCCTCCTGGCACCAGGGCATCCGGCCGGCCGGCGGTGCGCCAGCCGGCCCGGTCCGTCCGGGTGAGGCGGGGTCCTCCACGGGGGTGGGGGCCGGTGTCAGTGCGGCTGCCCCAGGTGGGCGGCGGCGTCCCGGCGGGCCAGGTCGCGGGAGCGGCGGGCCGGGCCGCGCCAGCCGCAGCTGCAGGAGGCCGTGCAGAAGGAGCCGCGCTCGGTGGTGGCGATGACGTGGGCCGGTTCCGCGGTCCCGGGGTCGCCGTGTCCGGCCGGCGGTCCCGCGGTGCAGGTCCGGGGCGGCGGCACGACGGCGCAGGGCACCGGCGGGGCGGAAAGCGGAAGGGACGGGGCGGGTGCGGGGTGCGGGTCCACGCCTCCACGGTACCTCTCCCGGCGGGCCCCCGGCCGTGACGGGGAACCCCGGACGTCGTTATCCGGAGCGGGTGGGGGCCTCGGTCGGACAGGGTTGGGCGTTGGGGGTTTGGCAGGCGATGGTGGTGCATCAGCACAGGCGCAGGGGTGGGGCGTTCGTCACCGGCGCGATGGTCGTGGCGCTGGCCCCGGGGCTCTCCGGATGTGGCGGCCAGCCGGATCCGGCCCCCGACGGGCGAGCGGTGGTGCGGGCCGCGGCCGACGTGCTGGCCCGGTCCGGCAGCGCCCGGGCCCGGACCGCGATGGAGATGGCCACCGGCGGCACCCGGGTCACCATCCGGGGCGAGGGCGGCGTGGACTTCCGGCACCGGATGGGGCAGCTGGTGGTGATGCTGCCGGACGACGCCGCGGGCAAGGCCGAGCACCGGCCGATCACCGAACTGCTCACCCCGGGCGCGCTGTACATGAAGAACCGGGGCGCGGGGGTGCCGGCCGACAAGTGGGTGCGGGTGGACACCACCTCCCTCTCGGACGGCAACCTGGTCACCGGCGGCGCCACCGACCCGGTGGCCGCGGCCGAGCTGCTGCGGGGCGTCCGGCAGGTCACCTTCGTCGGGGACACCGAGCTGGCCGGGACGAAGGTGCGGCACTACCGCGGGACCACCGACATCGCGCTGGCCGCGCGAGCGGCGTCACCGCACGCCCGGGGGGCGCTCCAGGCGGCGGCGAAAGGGTTCAGCACGGACACCGTGCCCTTCGACGCGTACGTCGACGAGGCGGGCCGGCTCCGGAAGGTCCGGCACCGTTTCAGCTATGTGAACAATGGCGTGATCGATGTCTCGTCGACGACGCTGCTCTACGGCTTCGGCACCCCGGTGACCGTCCAATTGCCCGCAAGCGGGGACATTTTCGCGGGGAAGATCGCCGAATAGCCGCTCCGGCGGGGGTCCGGCGCCCTCGGGGGTATCCGGAAATGGTCCATCCGTGTCATGCGCGGCCGGTGGCCGCCTCCCTACGCTGAGACTCCGACCGACGGCAGAGAGAGGTGAGTCGCGTGACACCGGCAGGCGGTGCGACCGTCCAGGACCACGTGGCCCTCGCCGAGATCGAGCTGTGCGGCGAGCTGATCATCGCGGCCTCCGCCGCTGCGGAGGACCGGCTCAGCCAGGACCGGATCGACGAGGTGCTGCTCGTGGGGAGCGCCTGAGCGCAGCACACCCGTGACAGGGGGAGGGGGCGCGGCCGGCCGGCCGCGCCCCCTCCTCGCGTCCGTAGCCGTCTCAGGTGCGCAGCAGCCGGGCGATCGCCTTGGTGGCCTCTTCGACCTTGGCGTCGATCTCGTCGCCGCCCTTGACCGCCGCGTCCGCGACGCAGTGGCGCAAATGCTCCTCCAGCAGTTGCAGGGCGAAGGACTGGAGCGCCTTCGTGCTGGCCGAAACCTGCGTGAGTATGTCGATGCAGTAGACGTCCTCGTCGACCAGTCGCTGCAGGCCCCGGATCTGCCCCTCGATGCGCCGCAGCCGCTTGAGGTGTTCGGCCTTCTGGTGGTGGTAGCCGTGGACGCCGTGGTCGTGACCGGCCGCCTCGGTGGGGCCGGCCGCCTCGGTGGTCGTCATCGTGTCTCCCGTGGTCCGGTCGGGGGTGCATACCCCTCATGGGTATATGGTACCGGCGCCTGCCCCAAGGGGCACGGCCCGTGCTCCTCACTCTGCCTGATGGAGGACACTCGGGAACGGCCGGTTAGCCGTGGCCGGAGGATGCGCCTAGCATCAGCCTGACCGAATCCGATGCACCCCGAGGACCTCACGTGCGATTTCGTCTGACCCCCAGGGAGACGAGCTTCTACGACATGTTCGCCGCATCCGCGGACAACATCGTCACGGGCTCCAAGCTCCTGATGGAACTGCTCGGTGCGGACTCGTCCGCCCGGGCCGAGATCGCGGAGCGGATGCGGGCAGCGGAGCACGCGGGCGACGACGCGACCCACGCGATCTTCCACCAGCTCAACTCCTCCTTCATCACGCCGTTCGACCGCGAGGACATCTACAACCTGGCGTCCTCGCTCGACGACATCATGGACTTCATGGAAGAGGCGGTCGACCTGGTCGTCCTCTACAACGTCGAAGAGCTCCCCAAGGGCGTCGAGCAGCAGATCGAGGTGCTGGCCCGGGCGGCCGAGCTGACCGCGGAGGCCATGCCGCACCTGCGCACGATGGACAACCTCACGGAGTACTGGATCGAGGTCAACCGCCTCGAGAACCAGGCCGACCAGATCCACCGCAAGCTGCTGGCCACGCTCTTCAACGGCAAGTACGACGCCATCGAGGTGCTGAAGCTCAAGCAGATCGTCGACGTGCTTGAAGAGGCTGCCGACGCGTTCGAGCACGTCGCGAACACGGTGGAGACCATCGCGGTCAAGGAGTCCTGAACCACGTGGACACCTTCGCGCTGGTCGTGACCATCGCTGTCGCGCTCGGCTTCACCTACACCAACGGCTTCCACGACTCCGCGAACGCCATCGCGACCTCCGTCTCGACCCGGGCGCTGACCCCGCGGGCGGCGCTGGCGATGGCGGCGGTGATGAACCTCGCGGGCGCCTTCCTCGGCAGCGGCGTGGCCAAGACCGTCAGCGAGGGCCTGATCGAGACCCCGCACGGCAACCGGGGCATGTGGATCCTCTTCGCGGCGCTGGTCGGCGCGATCGTCTGGAACCTGATCACCTGGTACTTCGGCCTCCCCTCGTCCTCCTCGCACGCCCTCTTCGGCGGCATGGTCGGCGCGGCGCTGGCGGGCGGCACCGACGTCATCTGGTCCGGGGTGGTCGAGAAGATCATCATCCCGATGTTCCTGTCGCCGGTGGTCGGCCTGATCGCCGGTTACCTGGTGATGGTCGCGATCATGTGGATGTTCCGCCGCGCCAACCCGCACAAGGCCAAGCGGGGCTTCCGCATCGCGCAGACCGTCTCGGCGGCCGGCATGGCCCTGGGCCACGGCCTCCAGGACGCCCAGAAGACGATGGGCATCGTGGTGATGGCCCTGGTCATCGCGGACGTGCAGGACTCCGGGGACCCGATCCCGGTCTGGGTGAAGATCGCCTGCGCCGTGATGCTGTCGCTCGGCACCTACGCGGGCGGCTGGCGCATCATGCGCACCCTGGGCCGCAAGATCATCGAGCTGGACCCGCCGCAGGGCTTCGCGGCCGAGACCACCGGTGCCTCGATCATGTTCATCAGCGCCTTCCTCTTCAAGGCGCCGATCTCCACCACCCACGTGATCACCTCGGCGATCATGGGCGTGGGCGCCACCAAGCGGGTCAACGCGGTCCGCTGGGGCGTGGCCAAGAACATCATCCTGGGCTGGTTCATCACCATGCCGGCCGCGGCCCTGGTCGCCGCGCTCAGCTTCTGGATCGTGGACCTCGCCTTCGTGTGA
This sequence comes from Streptomyces sp. NPDC089919, assembly GCF_040684615.1. NCBI lineage: Bacteria > Bacillati > Actinomycetota > Actinomycetes > Kitasatosporales > Streptomycetaceae > Streptomyces > Streptomyces sp. NPDC089919. The sequence goes on along the minus strand of NZ_JBFBGK010000076.1, from coordinate 25,302 downwards.
CCCGCACGACCCCTGCCGTACGAGAGGGCCCCCGCCGGACGGATCCGGCGGGGGCCTTCTGCGTACGGCCGGTGGCCGGCCTGGTCAGCCGAGCAGCCGGTAGCCGAAGACCGCCCCGCCGGCCGCCTTCAGGCCGAGGTCGGCCAGGCCGACGGAGCCGGCGCCGGTGCCGGTGATGCCGTCGGCGCCCGCGGGCAGCTGCCACACCCGGCCGGCCCAGCGGGAGTCGCCCTGGCCGCCGGTGTAGAGCTCGGCCCGGCCGTCCCGGTCGGCGTCGACCAGGGCCACGGAGTTGCCGAACCGGTCGTCCTTCTGGGAGGTGCCGGGCACTCCGGGCGTTTCCTGGGTGAACTGCCGGGCGCCGGCGCCGGAGACCCCGGCGGGGCCGCCGCGCAGCACGGTCACCGCGCCGGAGGCGGTGGCGGCCGGGTCGGTGCCGGTCTCCTGGGGCGCGCCGACCGCGATGTCGTCGTAGCCGTCGCCGTCGGTGTCACCGATGGAGACGGACCGGCCCCAGTAGTCGTCCTTCTCGCTGGTGTCGGGGACCCCGGGACTGTCCTGGTTCAGGGTCTGGGGCTTCAGCTCGGCGCTGACGCCGCGGGGGCCGCCGTAGGTGACGGTGATGTGGCCGCCGGGGGCCCCGGGGGTGCCGAAGTGGGTGCCCGCGACGAAGTCCTGGTAGCCGTCCTTGTTGAGGTCGCCGAAGTCGCCGGTCTGGGTCAGGTGGTTGCCGTCGATGCTCGCGACCGGGACCAGGCCGGTACGGGAGCCCTTGTAGAGGGTGCCCTTGTGGTAGTCGAAGACCACCGCGTCGGCGATGCCGTCGCCGGTCATGTCGCCCACCCGGATGCGGTCGGCCCGGTTGTCGTCCAGCCGCGTGGTCTCGCGGTAGACGATCGAGGCCGGCTCGTTGGTGGCCCGGTCCAGGGGGCCCACCAGGACCGCCAGGACGGTGGTCTTACCGTCGTGTGCTTGGGCGAGCAGGTCGGCGATGCCGTCGCCGGTGACGTCACCGACCGCCTGCGGTCCGTACAGGTGCGCGCCGCCGGTGGTGAGGTTCCCCCACGGCAGCAGAGTGGTGTACCGGCCGGTGATGCCGTCCTTGCCGCCGCGCAGCACCATCGTGCCGCTCGGATTGGCGGGTGTCCCGGAGTCCCCGCTCTGGACGAGGAGATCGTCGTAGCCGTCGCCGTCCACGTCCCCCTGGCCGATCAGCTTGCCGAACTCGTCGTGGTAGGCCAACAGGCCCGGGACGCCCGGGGTGTCGCGGTGGATGAGCGAGGCCTTGCCCAGGCCGGTGGGGGAGCCGTACCGGACGGCGATCACGCCGGCCTTCTCGACTCCCGCGACGCGGGCCGCGTACGCGTCGGCCGCGAGGTCGGGGTAGCCGTCGCCGTTGAAGTCGGCGGTGGCCTCCGGAGTGGGTGTGACCAGCGGCTTGGCCAGGGGCCGCACGGCGGGGGCCGCTCCGGCCGCGGTCGTGGCGGCGCCGGTGAGGGCGAGGGTGGCGGCGGTGCAGGCGGCCGTCGCGAGCAGGGTGTGCCGGCGCATGGGGCGGGTGTTCCTTCGTGTCGGGGGTGGCGGTGGTCAGCCGGCGAAGCGGTAGCCGAAGTTGGACGGGCCGGTGGGGCCGCCGAAGGCGGTGAGGGCGAAGCTGGTGGCGCCGGCGCCGGTGATGCCGGTGCCGGGTGCGGTGGCCAGCTTCCAGACCCGGCCGGTGTAGCCGTCCTCGCCGTTGCCGCCCACGTACACCTCGGGCGTGCCGTTCTTGTCGGTGTCCAGGACCCGCACGGCCGAGCCGAAGTGGTCCTCCTTCTCCGAGGTGCTGGGCACACCCGCCGTGCCCTGGGTCAGGGACCGGCGGCCCACGGTGGTCACGCCGGTCGCGCTGCCGCGGAACACGTGCACCGCGCCCGCCTGCGCGATCGCGGTGGCACCGCTGCCGGAGTCCTTGTACGGGGCGCCGAGGACGATGTCCGCGAAGCCGTCGCCGTCGGTGTCGGTGACGGAGAGGGCGCCGCCCGCCAGACCGCCCGAGGGGACCTGGAGGCCGCCGGTCGCGCCGCTGAGCGTGAGGGTGCGGCCGGCCCGGGTGGCGTTCAGTCCGGTCGGGCCGCCGTAGTTGACGCTGAGGGTCGGCACGCCCGCGGGGAAGAGGGTGGCGACCAGGTCCAGGTAGCCGTCGCCGTTGACGTCGCCGAAGGCGGAGGTGCCGACGTTCGCCCAGTCCTTGCCCTGCTTGACGGTGCCGGCGGCCTTGACCAGGCCGGTCCTGGTGCCCTTGAGGACGACGCTGGTGGCCGAGTGGTTCGTCCACCAGCCGTCGACGGTCACGTCGGCCAGGCCGTCGCCGGTGATGTCCCCGACGAAGAGGGCCCGGGGGCCCGCGACCTTGTCCAGCTTCTCGATGTTGCGGAAGGTGTTGACCGCGGCCCGGCCGGTGCGCCGGTCGATCGGACCGTAGAGGGCGGTGAAGCCGTAGCCGCTGCGGCCGCCCAGGGCCCGGAAGACCAGGTCCGTCCGGTGGTCGCCGTTGATGTCGCCGGCCCCGAGGGCGCCGCCGAGGATCTTGGGGTCGGCGTCGGTGTAGGAGCCCTTGGGCAGGGTGGTGCCGGTGCCGGTGATGCCCTTGGCGCTGCCCCAGAGGATCGTGTTCGTCTCGATCCAGTTGAGCAGCAGGTCGTCGTAGCCGTCCCCGTCGAAGTCGCCGGTGGCGCTGACCTCGCGCCACTTGCCGTCGGCGGCCGGGTCGCCGGGGACGCCCTCGGTGGCCTGGCTGATGACGGAGTCGTACCGCAGGCCCGTCGGGGAGCCGTAGGCGACGGTGACCACGCCGGCCCGCTTGAGGCCGGCCACGGTGGCGGTGTGGGCGCCGATGGCGAGGTCGGGGTAGCCGTCGCCGTTGAAGTCGGCGGTTCGGGTCTTCGCCGGGGCCTTGGCCGCGGCGGGGGCCGCTCCGGCGGTGGTGGCGGCCACGCCGGTGAGGGCGAGGGCGGCGGCCGTGCAGGCGGCCGTCGCGAGCAGGGTGTGCCGGCTCATGGGGGTGTCTCCTTGGTGTGTGGGCGTGGCGGACGGGGCGGGTGCGGGGATCAGCCCGAGAAGTGGGCGCCGAACGAGGCGCCGCCGGTCGGCCCGCCGAGGGCGGCGAGGTTGAAGGAGGTCGCGCCGGTGCCGGTGACGCCGGTGCCGGGCGCGGTGGCGAGCTTCCAGACGCGGCCGGTGTAGCCGTCCTCGCCCTCGCCGCCGACGTACAGTTCGGGTGCGCCGTTGCGGTCCGCGTCCAGGACGCGCAGGCTGCGGCCGAAGCGGTCGGTGACCTCGGAGGTGCTGGGGACGCCCGCGGAGTTCTGGGTGAACGCCTTGGCGCCGGTGGTGGTGAGGCCGGTCGCGCTGCCCCGGAGCACCGTGACCGCGCCGGAGCCCCGGGTGGCCACGGCGTCCGTGCCGCTCTCGCCCGGCGCGCCGACGACGACGTCCGCGTATCCGTCCTGGTCGACGTCGGCGACGGCGAGGGACTCGCCGAAGTAGTCGTTGGCCTCGCCGACACCGGGCACGCCGGGGCTGTCCTGGGAGTACGTACGCGGGCTGAGGGTGGTGCTGACGCCCTTCGGGCCGCCGAACGTGACGGTGAACCGCTCCAGGGCGAAGCCCTTCCCGCCGTCGGTCACGGCACCGAGGCTGACGAAGTCGGGGTAGCCGTCCTTGTTGACGTCGCCGAAGTTGTCGCTCCCGTACTCCCGTTCGTTGATGACGGCGGTGGTGGAGCCGCCCTTGACCAGGCCGTCGGGGGTGCCCCGCAGGACCACCGTCTTGTAGAGCCCGGCCTGGGTGTTGCTGGTCGCGATGACGTCGGCGATGCCGTCGCCGGTCATGTCGCCCACCCGGAAGCCCATGACCCAGTAGTCCAGCAGACCGGTCGACTCGGTGGCCTTGGCCGGCTCGCCGGTACGGGCGAACGGGCCGAGGTCGATCCGGAGGCCCTGAGAGGCCGTGGAGAGGAGGTCCGGGTGGCCGTCGCCGTTCACGTCGCCGACGCCCATGGCCCCGATGTGCCGTCCCCCGACGCCTGCTCCGTCCGGGACCTCGGCCGAGGCCCCGGTGAGGCCCTTGGGGCTGCCCCAGAGGAGCAGGACCGTTCCTCCGATGCCCCCGGGCGGCGCCACGACCAGGTCGTCGTAGCCGTCGCCGTCGAAGTCGCCGAAGCCCTTGATGCGCTGCCACCGCCCGTTCGCGACGGGGGTGCCGGGCACGCCCGGGGTGGCCTGGCTGATGAACGAGGCCTGGGAGTTCTGGAAGCCGGTGGCCGACCCGTAGAGCACGGAGATCGCGCCGGCCTTCTTCAGGCCGTCCACGGTCGCGGTGGGGGCGCCGACGGCCAGGTCGGGGTAGCCGTCGCCGTTGAAGTCGGCCGTGGTGCGCGCGGCCGGGGCGGGTGCGGCGGGGGCCGCCGGGGCGGCGGTGGCCGGGGTCAGGGCGGCGACGGTGAGGACGGCCGCGCCGAGGGCGGCGAGACCGAGGGTGCGCTGGGGCATGGCGGGACTCCTGGCGTGCTGGGGACGGGCGGGGCGCGGCGGGGGTGCCGTCGCGGGGTGCCCCGTCGGGTGGGGCGGACGGTCAGCCGATGAGGCGGTAGCCGAAGTGGATGTGGGCGGTGGGGCCGCCGAGGGCGCCGGACCAGAGGCTGGTCGCGCCGGTGCCGGTCAGGCCGCCGGCGCCGGTGCGCAGCACCCAGACGCGGCCGGACCAGGTGTCCTCGCCGCGGCCGCCGACCAGGACCTCGGCGGTGCCGTCGCCGTCGGTGTCGGTGGCCAGCACGGCGCCGCCGAACTGGTCCTCCGCCTCCGAGGTGCTGGGGACGCCCGCGGTGTTCTGGGTGAGGGTGCGGGCGCCGGTGGTGGTGACGCCCTTCGGGCCGCCGCGCAGCACGGTGACCGCGCCCGCGGAGTGCACGGGCGTCCCGGCGGCGGTGGGCGACTCGCCCGGGGCGCCGATGACGACGTCCGGGTAGCCGTCGTGGTCGGTGTCGGTGACCGCGAGGGACTGGCCGAACCGGTCGTACGGGCTGTCGGTGCCGGGCACGCCGGGGCTCGCCTGGGTGTACCGGGCCGCCGGCCGGGTGGTGCTGACGCCCTGGGGGCCGCCGTACGTGACCCAGACGGTGCCGCCGGTGCGCGGGGCGGAGCCGGTCAGGGCGCCGCCGTCGCCGCCGACGAAGTCGGGGTAGCCGTCCTGGTCGAGGTCGCCGAAGGCACCGCCGGGGCCGGCGAGGGCGGTGCCGACCGGGAAGAGGCCGGTGGCGGTGTGGCGCAGGACGAGGCCGGCGGGCGCGGCCGGGTCCTTGGTGGCGGCGATGACCTCGGCGACCCCGTCCCCGGTCATGTCGCCGGCGTGGACGACGGTGGGGTGCAGGGTGCCGGTGCCGGTGAAGGAGGTGGCGGCGGGCTTGCCGGTGGTGCGGTCGACCGGGCCGGCCAGGTGGCGGACGCCGTAGGTGCGGACGCCGTTCCTGGTGGTGGAGCCGGCGGCGACGATGTCGGCGTACCCGTCGCCGGTGACGTCGGCCACGGCCACGCCGGTACTGGGGGCGCCCCCGGTGGGCAGGGTGGTGGGGGCGGCGACCAGGGTCGAGGCGCCGGTGACCCCGGCCGCGGAGCCCCACAGGACGAGGTAGCCCTCGGGGGTGCGGACGACGAGGTCGGTGTAGGCGTCGGCGTCGAGCCGGCCGGTGCCGGCGAGGTCGCCCCAGTGGGCGCCGGTGGTGAGGTCGCCGGGGATGCCGGGGGTGGCCTGGTTGAGGAAGGCGGCGCCGTCGGTGCGCAGGCCCTTCGCGGAGCCGTAGACGACCGTGATCCCGCCGGCGTCGGGCGTGAGGTAGCCGGGGGTGCCGTCGGTGCGGCGCGGGCCGGGCATGTCGGGGGCGGCGACGGCCACGTCGCCGTACCCGTCGCCGTTGAAGTCGGCCGCGGGCGCGGTCTTCGGGGCCGCCGGGGCCTGGTTCGCGTACGGGGTGGGGCCTGCGACGGCGGCGGGCCGGTGGCCGGCCGGCGGCTGCGCCAGGGCCGGTCCGGCGAGCACGCCCGGGACGAGTGCGGCGCACACGGCAGCCGTCGACAGCGCGCGCTTGCGCATGGATGAACCCCCCGATTCAACACCCGGCCGCGATGGCCGGCTCCGGCATCAGATCACATCGGAGGGGGCACCGCACAGGAGGAAGATCACGGGTCCGCGGGCACAACCCCGGGGGGTCCTCGGGGGTCGTAACAAGGCCGGAAACGTGGTGGGGCCCGCCCCCTTCCCAGGGGGCGGGCCCATCGCCTTGCGGTGGCACCGCCATGCAGCACCGCAGGACGTGTGTGGGGCTCCGGTCGGGCCGGAGCCGGTGCTCCGGCTTATCCGAAGCGGCCCGAGATGTAGTCCTCGGTGGCCTGGACGGACGGGTTCGAGAAGATCCGGTCCGTGTCGTCGATCTCGATGAGCTTGCCGGGCTGGCCGACCGCCGCGAGGTTGAAGAACGCGGTGCGGTCGGAGACGCGGGCGGCCTGCTGCATGTTGTGGGTCACGATGACGATGGTGAAGCGCTCCTTGAGCTCGCCGATCAGGTCCTCGATGGCGAGGGTGGAGATCGGGTCGAGTGCGGAGCAGGGCTCGTCCATCAGCAGGACCTGGGGCTCGACCGCGATGGCGCGGGCGATGCACAGGCGCTGCTGCTGGCCGCCGGAGAGGCCCGAACCGGGCTTGTTCAGGCGGTCCTTGACCTCGTTCCAGAGGTTGGCGCCCTTGAGGGAGCGCTCGACGATCTCCTCGAGCTCGGCCTTCTTGAAGCGGCCGTTGAGGCGCAGGCCCGCGGCCACGTTGTCGAAGATCGACATGGTGGGGAACGGGTTGGGGCGCTGGAAGACCATGCCGACCGTGCGGCGCACGGCGACCGGGTCCACGCCCTGGCCGTAGAGGTTCTCGTCGTCCAGCAGCACCTTGCCCTCGACGCGGCCGCCCGGGGTGACCTCGTGCATGCGGTTCAGGGTGCGCAGGAAGGTGGACTTGCCGCAGCCGGAGGGGCCGATGAAGGCGGTCACGGAGCGGGGCTCGACGGTCATCGAGATGTCGTCGATGGCCTTGTGCGAGCCGTAGAAGGCGGAGAGACCGGAGACGTCGATGCGCTTGGCCATGTGAATCACTGCTTCTTTCGTACGGCGCGGTCAGCGGCCGGTCTTCGGGGCCTTCCAGCGGGCGATGCCGCGGGCCACCAGGTTGAGGATCATGACGAAGGCGATCAGGACGAGGGCGCCGGCCCAGGCCCGGTCGAAGGAGTCGGCACTGCCGACCTTGTACTGCTCCCAGATGTAGAGGGGGAGCGAGGACTGGGCGCCTTCGAAGGGGTTGCTGTTGATCAGCTGCGAGCCGAAGACCAGCAGCATGATCGGCGCGGTCTCACCGGTGATGCGGGCGACGGCCAGCATCACGCCGGTGGCGATGCCGCCGATGGCCGTGGGCAGGACGACCTTGAGTATCGTCTTCCACTTCGGCACACCGAGGGCGTACGAGGCCTCGCGCAGCTCGTTCGGGACGAGCTTGAGCATCTCCTCGGTGGAGCGCACCACGACGGGCATCATCAGGATCGACAGGGCCAGCGAACCGGCGAAGCCGGAGGGCCCCTGCTTCAGCATCAGCGTCCAGGTCGTCAGGATGAAGAGGCCCGCGACGATGGACGGGATGCCGGTCATGACATCGACGAAGAAGGTGACGGCCCTGGCCAGCGGCCCCCGGCCGTACTCGACCAGGTAGACGGCGGTCAGCAGGCCGATGGGCGCGGCGACCGCGGTCGCCAGCAGCACCTGCTCGATGGTGCCGAGCAGGGCGTGGTAGACACCGCCGCCGGGCTCGATGCCGGCGACGCCGGCCATCGAGTGGCTGAGGAAGTAGCCGTCGAGCACCTTGATGCCGCGGCTGGCGGTGACCCAGATCAGGGAGAGCAGCGGCACCAGCGCGAGGACGAAGGACACCCAGACCACCGAGGTGGCCACGCGGTCCTTGGCCTGCCGGCGGTTCTCGATGACCGCGCTGGAGCCGTAGGTGATGGCGACGAACAGCAACGCGGAGATCAGACCCCACTGGATCTTGCTGTCGAGGCCGGCGACCGCGCCGATGCCGGTGCCGAGGAGGACCGAGACGGCGACGATGGCGAGCGGGGCCCAGCGGGGCAGGCCGCCTCGGGTGAGGCTGGCGGGGGCGGCGGACTTGCGCGACCCGGTGGGGCGCTGGTCCTGCAGTGCGTGGCTCATCAGGCGTTCGCCCCCGAGTACTCCTTGCGGCGCGCGATGATCATGCGAGCGGCGCCGTTGACCAGCAGGGTGAGGAGGAAGAGCACCAGGCCGGAGGCGATCAGCGCGTCCCGGCCGTACTCGTTGGCCTCGTCGAACTTGGCGGCGATGTTCTGGGCGAAGGTGCCGCCGCCCGGGTCGAGCACGTGGCCCGAGATCAGGAAGCTGGGGGAGAGCACGGTGGCGACGGCCATGGTCTCGCCGAGCGCGCGGCCGAGGCCGAGCATCGAGGCGGAGATGACGCCGGAGCGGCCGAAGGGCAGCACCGACATCCGGATGACCTCCCAGCGGGTGGCGCCGAGGGCCAGTGCGGCTTCCTCGTTCATCCGCGGGACCTGCTTGAAGACCTCGCGGCTGACGCTGGTCACGATGGGCAGGATCATGATCGCGAGCAGGATGCCGACGGTGAACAGGGAGCGGTCGACGCCCGCCTGGGTCTTGTCGAAGACGTACGTCCAGCCGAGGTACTCGTCCAGCCAGGAGGTCAGGCCCCCGAGGTACGGGACGAGGAAGAGGGCGCCCCAGATGCCGTAGACGATGGACGGTACGGCCGCCAGCAGGTCCACGACGTAGGCGAGCGGGGCGGCCAGCTTGCGCGGCGCGTAGTGCGAGATGAAGAGGGCGATGCCGACGGCGACCGGGACCGCGATGGCCATCGCGATCACCGAGCTGACGACGGTGCCGAAGAGGAGGACGGCGATGCCGAACTTCGGCGGCTCGCCGGTGGCGTTCCAGTCGAAGGTGGTGAGGAAGTTGCCCTCGTTCTTCGACAGCGCGAGGACCGCGCGGTAGGTGAGGAAGGCGGCGATCGACGCCATGATCACCAGGAGCAGGATGCCCGAGCCCTTGGAGAGGCCCAGGAATATCTTGTCGCCTGCGCGGCCGGTGCCGCTCCTGGAGACCGGCGGAGCTGCCGTGTCTGTCTGGGTGGATGTGTAAGCCATGATCTTTCCGGTCTGTGTGGGGACCTGGGCCCCCTGGCGGCGGTGCACCGGATGGGTCCGGCGGCCGGCCCGCTCCGGACGGGGAGCGGACCGGCTGCCGGGTTCGTGCTTAGGAGAGCGAGGCGACGACCTCGCGGACCTTCGCGTTGATCTCGGCCGGGATGGGGGCGTAGCCCTTCTCCGCGAGCATCTTCTGGCCGGCGTCGCTCGAGGTGTAGTTCAGGAAGGACTTCACCGTGGCGAGCGTCTCGGGCTTGTTGCCCTTGTCGCAGGCGATCTCGTAGGTGACCAGGACGATCGGGTACGCACCCTCGGCCTTGGTCGTGTAGTCCAGCTTCAGGGCCAGGTCCTTGCCGGTGCCCTCGATCTTGGCGGCGGCGATGGCCTTCGAGGCGTTCTCGGAGGTGGCCTTGGCCGGGGTGGCGGCACCGGTGTTGATGTCGACCGTCTTGATGCCCTGCGACGAGGCGTAGGACAGCTCGAAGTAGCCGATCGCGCCGTCGGTCTGCTTGACCTGGGCGGCGACGCCCGCGGAGCCGGAGGCGGCCTGGCCACCCGGGGCCGGCCACTTCTTCTCGGGCTCGTAGGCCCAGTCCGCGGCGGCGGTCTTGTTCAGGTACTTGCCCAGGTTCTGGGTGGTGCCCGAGTCCTCGGAGCGGTGGAAGGCCTGGATCGCCGTCGACGGGAGCTTGGCGCCCGGGTTCAGCTTCTTGATGGCCTCGTCGTCCCACTTCTTGATCTTGTCGTTGAAGATCTTGGCGAGGGTGGGGGCGTCGAGGACGAGGTTGTCCACGCCGGAGACGTTGTAACCGATGGCGATCGGGCCGCCGACCATCGGCAGGTTCACGCCCTGGCCGCCGGTGCAGACCTTCTTCGAGTCCTCGACCTCCTTGGGCTTCAGCGGCGAGTCGGAGCCCGCGAAGCCGACGGTGCCCTGGTTGAAGGCGACGATGCCCTCACCGGAGGAGGAGGCCTTGTAGTTCACCTCGACGCCGGGGCAGGTGGCCATGTAGCCGTTCACCCACAGGTCCATGGCGTTCTTCTGCGCGGAGGAGCCGGAGGCCAGCAGCTGGCCCTTGGCGCCCGCGCACTGCGAGGCGTCGCCGGTCGGGGCCGCGGCCTTGGTGGTGCCGTCCTTCGGCGAGGCGTTGTTGTCGTCCGAACCGCACGCCGTGAGGACCAGGGCGCCGGACACGACGAGGGCCCCGAGGGCGGAGGCACGAAGCCGGTTCTTGCGCTGAAGCTTCACTTTCGGGTGTTCCTTCCAGGAGCCGCCGACCGGCCTGAAGTTTCGGGGCGGCGTGCGAAGAGGAGTACGACTGTCGCGCGGCGGTCAGCGGTTCTTCGCCCGTGACCCGCACCGTGCACAGTCGAAATTAGGCAGATCAGGTGAAGCGGCCGACGGGGGTGAGTGAACGGACGGTGAACCGTGGCGGACGGCATGGTGCGCCCCGGCGGCTCCGCGCGCCGGTGCCTGCGGATACGCCCAGGCGCGGGTACGGGGGACGCCCGGCGGGCCGGGAGTGGCGGTTTCCAGCCACCCGGGACCCTGGTGCGGGCGGGGCGGTCCGGTCCGTCCGGCCGCCTCCCCGGCCACCGTACGGTCAGGCCGGCCGGGCCGCGAGGAAGGCGTCGACCAGCGGACGGTCGTGCGGGTGGGTCAGCCGCAGCCGGGCCGCGGCGGGCGGCAGCCACAGCAGCCGGTCCACCTCGACGGAGGGCACGAATCCGCCGTCGCCCGCCTCCGCGGCCCAGTAGTGGACGGTCTTGGGCTCGCCGGCCACCAGGTAACGGGCGGTGGGCAGCGGGGCGCCCAGCGTGCAGAGGTACCCGGTCTCCTCCAGCACCTCCCGGTGGGCGGCCCGCTCGGGGGTCTCGGCCCGCTTCAGCTTGCCCTTGGGGAAGGACCAGTCGTCGTACCGGGGCCGGTGCACCAGGCACAGCTCCGGCCCGCCGTCCGCGGCGGACCGGCGCCACAGCACGCAGCCCGCCGCGACCAGCGGCCTCATGCTCGGATCCCGGCCTCGTCGACCAGGGCGGCGCCGTCCGCGCCGTCCGGCTCCTCGGCCCGCCGCCACAGCCGCTGGAACTCGAAGCGGGCCGCCTCGACCTCGTGCCGCTGGTCGGCGTGGAGCACCCCCAGCGCGTAGGCGGTCGCCGGGGCGATCCGCGGGGTCTTCGCCGCGTGCGCGGCGGCGCCGGCCGCCTCGGCCGCGTCCCGGTGCCGGTCCAGGGCCAGGCCGGCCACGGTCAGCCGGGCGGTGTCCTCGGTCAGGGCCTCCTGGGCGTACCGGTGGATCCGCAGCAGGGTGCGGACCCGGTGCCAGGGTGCGTCCTGGCCCTCGTCGTCCACCAGCGCCTCGGCGTTGTACGGGTGCCCGGCGCGGACCAGCGGCAGCTCCGCCACCGCCACCGCCAGCCGGTCCGCCACCTGCGCGGACAGCGGTACGAGCACCTGGTCGGTGCGGCCCACGGCGGCGACCGGGTCCAGTGGGACCTCGGAGGCCAGCACGGCGACCGCGTCGGCCACCGCGTGGAAGCGCGAGGAGCCCAGCGCGTGCAGGGTCGCCGAGTGCGCCCGGGTGCGGGCCAGCGTGAGCTGCCGCTCCAGGAGCGCCGCGGCGCGCGCCGAGCCGACGGTGAGCGCCCCCCGCGCGGTGCCCCGGGGGGCCGGTACCTCCGGGCCGCCGGTGCCGGACAGCCGGTGCAGGGCGTCCAGCAGCCGGGTCAGCCGGGCCGCGTAGGCGTGCTCGTCGGCGAGCGTGGTGGACAGCCAGGTCAGCTCGGTGCGCAGACCGTCCGCCCAGCCGGTGTCGGCGACCGGCCGGTAGGTGGCCAGCGAGCCGCTGATCCGGCGGGCCGCGCCCCGCAGGACCCGGGCCGCCTCCACGCCCTCCGCCGCGTCCGCCCCGCTCTCCTCGTGCAGTCTCAGTCCGCGCAGGAAGGCCGTCGCCTGCGAGCGGAGATAGGCCCCGAGCACGTCCCCCGCGCTGGAGTCATGGTGTTGCTGAGCCACGCCGGCGCCTCCGGGCGTCTATGAGCATCTCCTGTACGTGCCGCAGCGGGGTTCCGTCCGCGTCGGTGCTGTGCCGGGTCCACTCCCCGTCCGGGCCCAGGTGCCAGGACGCGCTGGCGTCGGACATGCCGGTCTCCAGCAGCCGGTCCAGCGAGGCCCGGTGGGCCGGGTCGGTGACCCTGACCAGCGCTTCGATGCGCCGGTCGAGATTGCGGTGCATCATGTCGGCGCTGCCGAGCCAGATCTCCGGTTCGCCGCCGTTGGCGAAGCCGAAGAGCCGGGAGTGCTCCAGGAAGCGGCCGAGGACGGAGCGGACCCGGATGTTCTCCGAGAGTCCGGCCACGCCCGGTCGGATGGCGCAGATGCCGCGCACCCAGACGTCGATCGGCACCCCGGCCTGGGAGGCCCGGTACAGGGCGTCGATCAGGGCCTCGTCCACGATCGAGTTGACCTTGATGCGGACGTAGGCGGGGCGGCCGGCCTTGTGGTGGGCGGCTTCCTTGTTGATCCGCGAGATCAGTCCGTCGCGCAGCGACTTCGGGGCCACCAGCAGCCGGCGGTAGGTCTCCCGCCGGGAGTAGCCGGAGAGCCGGTTGAAGAGGTCCGAGAGGTCCGCGCCGACCTGCGGGTCGGCGGTGAGCAGGCCGAGGTCCTCGTAGAGCCGGGCCGTCTTGGGGTGGTAGTTGCCGGTGCCGACGTGGGAGTAGCGGCGCAGCAGCTCGCCCTCCTGGCGGACGACCAGGCTGAGCTTGCAGTGCGTCTTGAGGCCGACCAGGCCGTAGACGACGTGGCAGCCGGCCTCTTCGAGCTTGCGCGCCCACTTGATGTTGGCCTGCTCGTCGAAGCGGGCCTTGATCTCGACGAGGACCAGCACCTGCTTGCCGGACTCGGCGGCGTCGATCAGGGCGTCGACTATCGGCGAGTCGCCGGACGTGCGGTACAGCGTCTGCTTGATGGCGAGCACGTCCGGGTCGCCGGCGGCCTGTTCCAGGAAGGCCTGGACGGAGGTGGAGAAGCTGTCGTACGGGTGGTGCAGCAGGACGTCCCGCTCGCGCAGCGCGGCGAAGATGTCGGGCGCGGAGGCGGACTCGACCTCGGCGAGGTCCCGGTGGGTGCCGGCGACGAACTTCGGGTACTTGAGCTCGGGCCGGTCCAGCGAGGAGATGCCGAAGAGGCCGGTCAGGTCCAGGGGCCCGGGCAGCGGGTAGACCTCGGCCGGGCTGACCTTGAGCTCCTGCACCAGCAGGTCCAGGACGCCGGGGTCGATGGACTCCTCGACCTCCAGGCGGACCGGCGGGCCGAAGCGGCGCCGCATGAGCTCCTTCTCCAGGGCCTGGAGCAGGTTCTCCGCGTCGTCCTCCTCGACTTCGAGGTCTTCGTTGCGGGTGACCCGGAACATGTGGTGCGCCAGCACCTCCATGCCGGGGAACAGCTCCTCCAGGTGCGCGGCGATGACGTCCTCGATGGGGACGTAGCGCTGCGGCGAGGCCTCGAGGAAGCGGCTCAGCAGCGGCGGGACCTTGACCCGGGCGAAGTGCCGGTGGCCGCTGACCGGGTTGCGCACGACCACGGCCAGGTTGAGCGAGAGGCCGGAGATGTACGGGAAGGGGTGCGCGGGGTCGACGGCCAGCGGGGTGAGGACCGGGAAGATCTGGTTCTTGAAGAGGGTGAAGAGCCGGGCCTGTTCCTTCTCGGTGAGGTCGGGCCAGCGGATCAGGTGGATGCCCTCCTCGGCCAGGCCGGGGGAGATGTCGTGCTGGTAGCAGGCGGCGTGCCGGGCCATGAGCTCGCGCGAGCGGGTCCAGATCAGCTCCAGCACCTCGCGCGGCTGCAGGCCGGAGGCGGAGCGGGTGGCCACGCCGGTGGCGATGCGCCGCTTGAGGCCGGCGACCCGGACCATGAAGAACTCGTCGAGGTTGCTGGCGAAGATCGCGAGGAAGTTCGCCCGCTCCAGCAGGGGCGTGGCGGGGTCCTCGGCGAGTTCGAGCACGCGCTCGTTGAAGGCGAGCCAGCTGCGCTCGCGGTCGAGGAAGCGCCCGCTGGGCAGCTCGCCCGCCGAGCCGTCCTCCTCGTACGCGTCGAGATCGCCGTCCAGGTCGGGTTCCAGGTCGGACACGGCCGCGGACATGGTGTGCGGCCGGTGCGCGGCTATGGAACCGACGGAGGGCTGGGGGTGCTGGACCGGGACCTCGGCGCTGCTCTGCTGGCTCATACGTCCATTCTTCCGCGCAGGCGGCAGTACAGGCGCGCCGGAGGGGGCCGCGGTGAGGCGCAGGGGGGTGGTGCGGGCGCTGGTCGGGTGGGCGGTGGTCGAGGGGTGACGTAGTCCGTTGCTCTTGGACGGGTCGGCGACGGGCTCCATTCCGCGAGCGTCGCAAGGGTGTCTGAATGCCCGGTTAATGGCGTGTGGCTTGCAGGGGGCCCCCGGGGCAAGGCCGTGACCTGGCCGTCACCTGAACGGGTGCAGGGGCCCCCGACGTGCGCCTCAGGACTCGGTGCGGTACATGAGGTCGACCTCGTGGGTGGTGAAGCCCAGGCGCTCGTACACGGCCAGCGCGGCCGGGTTGTCGGCGTCGACGTAGAGCATGGCGGTGGGCAGCCCCGCGGCGGCGAGGTGGCGCAGACCGACGGCGGTCAGGGCCTTGCCGAGGCCGCCGCCCTGGGCGCCGGGCCGGACGCCGACCACGTACACCTCGCCGAGCCGCTCGGCGGCGTGGACCTTCGTCCAGTGGAAGCCGACCAGCTGCCCGTCCCGCTCGGCGAGGAAGAAGCCCTTGGCGTCGAACCAGGGCTGCGCCTTGCGGTCGTCGAGGTCGCGCTGGACCAGGGCGCCCTGCTCGGGGTGGTGGGCGAAGGCCTCGGCGTTGGCGGCCAGCCAGGCCGCGTCGTCCTGGCCGGGCACGAAGGTGCGGACGGTGACGCCCTCGGGGAAGGCCGGCTCGGCGATCGGCTCGCCCAACGGGCGCCGCAGCTGGCGCAGTTCGCGGAAGAGGGTGAGGCCCAGGACCTGGGCGAGGTGCCGGGCGGCGGACTTGCCGCCGTGCGCCCAGACCCGCAGCCGCTTGCCGGAGGCCGCCAACAGCGCGGTGCCCAGCGCCCGGCCGTGGCCGCGGCCGCGCATCGAGGGGTGGACGACCAGCTCGGCGGCCGGGGCCTCGACCGGGTCGGTGTCCTCCAGCTGGGCGTAGCCGGCCAGCCGGCCCTGCTCGGTGAGGAGGAAGTGGCGGATGCCCTCCCGCCGGCCGCCGGCGAGCTGGAGGCGGCCCTGTTCGGAGACGGCGGTGGTGCCGTCGGTGAGCGCGGCCTCCTCGATCAGGCCGAGCACGGCCTCGGCCTGCTCCCGCGTCAGTTCGTCGAGTTCCTGGATCTGTCGTCCGGGCTCCAGAGCCGTTGCTGCGTCAGTCATACGGGGAGCCTACGGCGAAGCGGCGGCGGGCGGCCGCAGCGCCCACTCGCAACCCTCTCGTAACCGGGGACCCCCTGTCGCGCTACGCGCGTTGACCGTAGGCTGCGACCGCGATTTCCGCACGTGACCTCCTATCGCACGCTGCTTCAAAGGGGAACAGATGACAGCGACGCCGCAACGGCACCGCCGCACCCGCCGGTTGACCCTCTCCGCCCTGGCCCTCACGGCCGGTGCCGGCGCCATGGTCGCGGCCGCACTGCCGGCCGGCGCCGCCGGTGGTGCCACCACCGCTCCCGCGGGCAAGGCCGCGGGCCGGTACGTCGACGTCCAGATGCTCAACATCAACGACCTCCACGGCAACCTCCAGCCCCCGCAGGGCTCCTCGGGCACCGTGACCGAGCGCCAGGCCGACGGCACCACCAAGGCCATACCGGCCGGTGGCGTGGAGTACCTGGCCACCAGCCTGCGCAAGGCGCGCGAGGGCCACCCGTTCTCCGTCACCGCCGCCGCCGGCGACATGATCGGCGCCAGCCCGCTGCTGTCCGGCCTCTTCCACGACGAGCCGACCGTCGAGGCGCTGAACAAGCTGAACCTGGACGTCACCAGCGTCGGCAACCACGAGTTCGACGAGGGCCGCCAGGAACTCCTGCGCATGGAGTACGGCGGCTGCCACCCGGTCGACGGCTGTTACGAGTACGGCAAGACCTACGAGGGCGCGAAGTTCCCGTACCTCGCGGCCAACGTCACGGACGTCAAGACCAAGCGTCCGCTGATGAGCCCGACCTGGGTGTGGAAGAAGGACGGCGTCAAGGTCGGCTTCATCGGCGTGACCCTCGAGGGCACCCCGGACGTGGTCACCGCCGAGGGCGTCAAGGGCCTCAAGTTCGGCGACGAGGTCGAGACGATCAACAAGTACGCCAAGGAGCTCGAGCGCCAGGGCGTGAAGTCCATCGTCGCGCTCATCCACGAGGGCGGCCTGCCCGCCTCGGCCGCGTACAACGACAGCTGCGAGAGCGGCGGCGGCATCTCCGGCGCCATCGTCGACATCGCGAAGAACGTCAGCCCGCAGGTCGACGCGCTGGTCACCGGCCACACCCACCAGGCCTACGCCTGCACCATCGCGGACCCGGCCGGCAACCCGCGCACGGTCACCTCGGCGGCCTCCTTCGGCCGGCTGTTCACCGAGACGAACCTGACGTACGACCGCGCCACCGGCGACATCGTGCGCCCGGCCGTGAAGACCGCCAACCGCCTGGTCGGCCGCGACCAGCCGAAGGCCGCGGACATGACCGAGCTGATCAACCGCTGGAACGCCCTGGCGGCCCCGATCGCCAACCGTCCGCAGGGCTTCATCTCCGCGGACATCGCGGGCCGCGGCTCGGACGCCTTCGAGAAGCCGCTCGGTGACGTCATCGCCGACGCGCAGCTCGAGGCGCTGGCCCCGGCGGCCAAGGGCGGCGCCCAGCTCGCCATCATGAACCCGGGTGGCATCCGCTCCGACCTGGCCTTCGCCAAGTCGGGCGACGAGGCCGCCGACGGCATCGTGACCTACGGCGAGGCCTTCACGGTCCAGCCGTTCACCAACATGATGAACGTGGTCGACCTGACCGGCGCGCAGCTCGTCACGGCGCTCCAGCAGCAGGTGTCCGGCCCGGTCAACGGCCCGGCCCCGAAGATCCTCCAGATCTCCAAGGGCCTGACCTACACCCTGGACATGACGAAGGCCGGCGCGGACCGGGTCGTCGTGGACTCCGTCAAGCTCAATGGCGCGGCCATCGACCCGGCGCGCACCTACCGCGTCGCGATGAACGAGTTCCTGGCGGGCGGCGGTGACGGCTTCACCGTCCTGAAGGAGCACAAGAACAAGCTGGTGGGCCTGTCCGACCTGGACGCCTTCAACGCCTACCTGACCGCGCACTCCTCGGAGGGCGCGCCGCTGGCCCCGCCGGTGGCGGACCGCATCACGGTCATCAAGTAACGAAGTCAGCTCCGGAGGGGGCGGCGGGCCGGCAACGGCGCGCCGCCCCTTCGGCGTTCCGGGTACGGAACGGCTGCGGAACGGGCGTCCGGGGCGGCCGGACGCTTGTGTGGGACATCTGTCCCGGACCATTCCCTCTTTGTCGTGTACCCGTCAGTATGAGCCCCGACCGGGGGACCGACGGGACCAGAGGGACGGACGATGAACCTGAACCGGCGCACGTTTCTGACCGGAGCCGCGGCGGCCGGCGCGGCCCTGACGCTCGGGACGGCCGGCCCGGCCCGGGCCGCCGCCACCGGCACCCGGGACTGGATGGGCGGGCTCGGCGACGCCACCCCGCTCCAGCGGATGACCGTCCCCGGTACCCACGACTCCGGCGCCCGCTTCGGCGGCCTCTACGTGGCCTGCCAGAACACCACCGTCGCCGAGCAGCTGGACTCCGGGATCCGCTTCCTCGACGTCCGCTGCCGGGTCACCGGCGGCTCCTTCGCCATCCACCACGCGGCCTTCTACCAGAACCTCATGTTCGGCGACGTGCTGGTGGCCTGCTGGAACTTCCTCGCCGCGCACCCCTCCGAGACCATCCTGATGCGGGTCAAGCAGGAGTACTCCTCGGAGAGCGACGCCACCTTCCGGGCCGTCTTCGACGACTACCTCGACAACCGCGGCTGGCGCCCGCTGTTCCGCCTCGACCCCGGCATCCCGCTGCTCGGCCAGGCCCGCGGCAAGGTCGTGCTGCTCGCCGACAACGGTGGACTGCCCGGGGTGCGGTACGCCTCCGGGGACTTCGACATCCAGGACGACTACAACGCCGAGCCGTTCAGCAAGCGCACCAAGATCGAGAACCAGTTCCGCAAGGCCGTCCAGCAGCCCGGCCGGCTCTTCATGAACTACACCAGCACCGCCGCGTACATGCCGCCGCGCTGGAACTCCGACCGGCTCAACCCGCAGGTGCACGCCTTCGTCGACGGCGGCGAACTGACCGGCCGCACCGGCCTGGGCATCGTCCCCATGGACTTCCCCAACACCCGCGGCGGCCTGGTCGAATCCCTGATCCGGCACAACGGCTGAGCGGTTACGGGACCTCCCCCGGAGGGGGTTACGGGACCTCCGGGGGCGGGGTCGGGGCGCCCGGGAGGCGGAGGACCGCCTCGGTGCCGCCGGCTTCGGCGCGGCGCAGTTCGGCCGTGCCGCCGGCGCCGGCGGCGGTCCGGGCCACGATCGACAGGCCCAGCCCGCTGCCCGGCAGCGCCCGGGCGGACGGCGAGCGCCAGAAGCGCTCGAAGACGTGCGGCAGCTCCTCCGCCGGGATGCCCGGCCCCTGGTCGCGCACGGTCAGCTCGCCCGCGTGCAGGGTCAGCTCGACCGTGCCGCCGGGCGGGCTGAACTTCACGGCGTTGTCCAGGACGTTGACCACCGCCCGCTCCAGCGCCGCGCCCTCGGCCCGGACGTACCAGGGCTCCAGCTCGGCGGTGAAGACCAGCTCGGGGCCGCGCAGCCGGACCCGGGAGAGCGCGCTGCCGGCGATCTCGTGCAGGGCGACCACCTCCAGGGCGCCGCGGGGCGCCGCGTCCGGCCGGGACAGCTCCTGGAGGTCGCCGATCAGCGCCGCCAGCTCGGTCATCTGCGCCTTGACGGAGGCCATCAGCTCGGCGCGGTCCGCCGGGGGCAGCGGGCGGCCGGTCTCCTCGCTGCGGGCCAGCAGCTCGATGTTGGTGCGCAGCGAGGTCAGCGGGGTCCGCAGCTCGTGCCCGGCGTCCGCGATCAGCTGCGCCTGCCGGTCCCGGGCCGAGGCCAGGGCGGCGGTCATGGAGTTGAAGGAGCGCGAGAGCCGGGCGATCTCGTCCTCGCCCTCGTCGGGGATCCGGACGGTCAGGTCCTCGGTGCGGGCGATGTGCTCGACCGCACCGGTCAGCTCGTCCACCGGCCGCAGCCCGGTCCGGGCCACCCACAGGCCGGCCGCCCCGGCCCCGACCACCCCTATCCCGCTGACGAAGAGCAGCACCCAGGCGAGGGTGTTGAGGGGCTTGTCGATGTCCCCCAGCGGCTTGGCGATCGACATGGCGAGCAGCTGCGCGCCGCCCGCCTGGTCGACCCGGGCGGCCAGCGTGTAGACCCGCATCTCGGTGCCGCCGGTGGTGGTCACGTCGTGCATGACCGACCGCCGCTCGCCCCGGGCCACCGCCAGGTCGGCGCCGGTCACCGGCAGCACGCCCTCGCCGTTGACCCAGCAGGCCGTGCCGTTGGGCAGGACGAGCTGCACGCTCGCGTTCAGGTTGCTGGCGAACCGGTCCCCGCCCGGCGGCCGGGACTGCTGGCAGCCGAGCTGGCTCTCCAGCACCTGGTTCGCCTTCGTGGCGGCGCTGTCGGTGCTGATGGCCCGCAGCGAGTCGTCCAGCTGCGCCCGCAGCTGGGTACGGACCATGAACCAGCAGGCCACCGCCACCGCGGCGACCGCCACCGCCACCGCGAGGGCCACCAGCAGGGCCAGCCGGGAGCGCAGCGGCAGGGCGCGGAAACGGGCCGCGGGCGCGCCGAGGAGCCCGGACGGGCTCATTCCGGGCCCCCGGCCTCGCCGGCGCGCAGGACGTAGCCCACACCCCGGACGGTGTGCACCAGCCGGGGCTCGCCGGCGGCCTCGGTCTTGCGGCGCAGGTACATCACGTACACGTCCAGGGAGTTGGAGCTGGGTTCGAAGTCGAAGCCCCAGACGGTCTTGAGGATCTGCTCCCGGGTCAGCACCTGGCGCGGGTGCGCCAGGAACATCTCGAGCAGGGTGAACTCGGTGCGGGTCAGCTCCACCGGCCGGCCGCCGCGGGTGACCTCCCGGGTCGCCGGGTCCATCCGCAGGTCGGCGAAGGTCAGCGCGTCCTCGGCGGCGGCGCCCTCGTCGGCCGGGGCGGCGTACCGGCTGCGGCGCAGCAGGGCGCGGATCCGGGCGAACAGCTCGTCCAGCTCGAAGGGCTTGACCAGGTAGTCGTCGGCGCCCGCGTCCAGCCCGGTGACCCGGTCGCCGACGGTGTCGCGGGCGGTCAGCATCAGGATGGGCGTGGTGACCCCGCCCGCGCGCAGCCGGCGGGCGGCGGTGAGGCCGTCCATCCGGGGCATCTGCACGTCCAGCACGATCAGCTCGGGCGCGTACCCGGCCGCCTTCTCCAGCGCGTCCAGGCCGTCCACGGCGCACTCGGTGCCGTACCCCTCGAAGGCGAGGCTGCGCCGCAGCGCCTCGCGGACGGCGGGCTCGTCGTCGACGATCAGGATGCGCTGCGGGTCGCCTTCGGCGGGGTTCATGGGGGTGAGGGGTCCTTCTGCGGGGGTGGGGACGGTGGGCGTCCTAGCGTGCCACGGGGGCGGGGCGGGGGTGGCCGCCCACGGTGCGCGGGTCCCCCGCTTCCTCCCGCCCCGGCCGGTCAGAAGCCGGTGCCGAAGAGGCCGCCGTCGTCGCCCTGGTCCTGGGACCGGTCCGAGCCGGAGTCGCCGGCGCCGCCGGAGCCGCCCTTGCGGAGCGAGCCGAGGTCGTCCTTGACGGTGTTGACCGGGATGGAGAAGCCGAGGCCGACGCTGCCGGCCGAGGACTGGCCGTTGGCGGGCGAGTAGATGGCCGAGTTGATGCCGATGACCTCGCCGTTCATGTTGAACAGCGGGCCGCCGGAGTTGCCCGGGTTGAGGGAGGCGTCGGTCTGCAGCGCCTTGTACGTGGTCTTCGACGAGCCGGTGTCGCCGTTGAACTGGCGGCCGCCGAACTCGAAGGGCCAGCCGCCGCCCTGCTGGTACTGCTGCTGGCGGCGGTCCTGGTCCTGGCCCTCGGACTTGGGGACGGTCACGTCCCGGTCCAGGGCGGAGACGATGCCGCTGGTGACGGTGCCGGTCAGGCCCTCGGGGGAGCCGACGGCCACCACCCGGTCGCCGACGTTCACCTTGGACGAGTCGCCGAACTTGGCCGGCTTGAGGCCGCTGACGCCCTCGATCTTGACGAGCGCGAGGTCCTTGTCGGGGTCGGTGCCGACCACCTTCGCCTTGTGGGTCTTGCCGTCGGAGGTCTTCACGGTGACCTCGGTGGCGCCGGCGACCACGTGGTTGTTGGTGACGATCTCGCCGTCGGCGGTGACCACCACGCCCGAGCCGGTGGACTTGCCGGAGCCGGTGGTCGCGTTCACCTCCACGACCGAGGGCATGACCTCCTTCGCGACGTCGCTCACGCTGCCGCTGCCGGAGTTGGCGGAGACGTTGGAGCCGGAGATGCCGCTGGAGTAGGAGGAGCCGCTGTTGAAGAACTTCTCGAAGCCGGCCGCGGTGCCGCCGCCGACCACGGCCGCGGCGATCGCCACCGCCGCGAGCAGGGCCACGGGCCGCTTGGCGCGGGCCACGGGGGCCGGGCCGCCGGCGGGCGCCGCCGCGCCCCATCCGGTGCCACCGGTGCCCCCGTGCCCGCCGTCGTGGGCGGCGGACCGCTGGGCGGTCTCGCCGGGGATGACCTGCGGCTGGTGTCCCGGGGCAAGCCCCGGCTCCACCGGAGCGGCTGCCGCCGCGCCCCACCCTGCGCCGGGCGCGGCCTGCGGCGCGGCCTGCGGTGCGGCCTGCGGCGCGGCCGGCGGGTAGGCCGGCGGCGGCGGGTAGCCGGCCTGGGTGTCGTGTGCCAGCCGGTCACGGCCCCGCTGCCAGTCGTCGCCGAAGACCGGCTGCTGCTGGGTCGGGTTCTCCTGGTGGTCGCCTTCGCGGCGGTGGCTCTCGGTCATGGGTATGACTCTGTCCGCCGTAGATGAGAGCTTCCTGAGTCCAGGCTGAGAAGGGCGACAGAAGGGTGTATGCCCCAAATAAGGGGCGGGGCGGACTTGCCGGCCTCACTGCCGGGTACGGCGGTCGTCCGTGGTGTGTGGGTCCCCCGCCCCTTGACGCCCCGTGGCCTGCGGGCCCTGCGGCAGGCCCACCCCTGGGACTTCGCGGCTTCGCCGTCGCCTGCGGCGATCCCAGGCCCGGGCCCGCCTCCGGACCAGCCTGCCACGGGGCGTCAAGGGGCTCCCCCACACACCACGGACGACCGCGGCACGCGTATCGGGCACGCGTGTCGGGCAGGCCGGACGACCGCGGCACGCGATGGGGGAGGGGGGTCAGCCGACCGGTTCGCAGCCGCAGGAGCGGCGGATCACCAGGGCCGAGGGGAACTGCTTCAGGCGCTCGCGGCGCGAGCCGGCCACCCGCAGGGCGTCGTCGAGGACCAGGTCCACGGCCGCCCGGGCCATGGCCGGCCGGTCCGAGGCGACGGTGGTCAGCGGCGGGTCGGTCAAGCCCGCTTCCTTGACGTCGTCGAAGCCGGCCACCGCCAGCTCCCCCGGTACGTCGATCCGCAGCTCGCGGGCGGCCCGCAGGACGCCGATGGCCTGGTCGTCGGTGGCGCAGAAGATCGCCGGCGGCCGGTCGGGGCCGGCCAGTACCTCCAGCGCGACCCGGTAGGCGTCGTAGCGGTTGTACGGGGCCTCGAAGAGCCGGCCCTCCACCGAGCGGCCCGACTCGAGCATGGCCCGGCGCCAGCCCTCGACGTGGTCGGCGACCGGGTCGCCGACCGAGGGGGTGTTCTCGATGCCGCCGATGCAGGCGACGTAGGCGTGGCCGTGCTCCAGCAGGTGGCGGGTGGCGAGCTGGGCGCCGCCGATGTCGTCGGTGACCACCGCGACGTCGTCGATCGCCTCGGGGCGTTCGTGGAGCAGGACGACCCGGGCGTCCCAGGCCTCGATCTCGCTGGCGGCCTGCTCGCTCATGCCCTGGCTGACCAGGATCAGGCCCGAGACCCGCATCCCGAGGAAGGCCCGGAGGTAGTGCACCTCGCGCTCGGTGCGGTAGTCGGAGTTGCCGACCAGGACCATCTTGCCGCGCTCGGCGGCGGCCTGTTCGACCGCGTGCGCCATCTCGGCGAAGAACGGCTGCCGGGCGTCCGGGACGATCATGCCTATGAGGTCGGTGCGGCGCGAGGCCATGGCCTGCGCCACCCGGTCGGGCCGGTACCCCAGTTCCTTGATCGCGGCGAGCACCCGCTCGCGCGTGGCCGGGGCGACCGGCCGGGGTCCGTTGTTGATCACATAGCTCACGACGGCGGTAGAGGTACCCGCCAGTCGCGCTACGTCGTCCCGCGTCACCTTGGCCACGCGCAGAATTCTACGCGGGGTGACCGCCCCGTGGGCAGGGCGTCTGCCCACCGGACGATCTTCCCGGCTCCCTCGAACGGCGTACCGGCCGCCCGGCCTGCCGGCGGGCGGCCGTCCGGCCTAGCGGCGGGCGTGCGCCCGGGTCCCGGCGGAGGCCTCCGCGGCGGCCTTGTTACGGGCCTCCTCGGCCGCGCGTTCGACCTTCTCGGGGGCGACGAAGCGGTAGCCGACGTTGCGGACCGTGCCGATCAGCGACTCGTGCTCGGGGCCCAGCTTGGCGCGCAGCCGCCGTACGTGGACGTCGACCGTGCGGGTGCCGCCGAAGTAGTCGTAGCCCCAGACCTCCTGGAGCAGCTGGGCGCGGGTGAAGACCCGGCCCGGGTGCTGGGCGAGGTACTTCAGGAGCTCGAACTCCTTGAAGGTCAGGTCCAGGACCCGGCCCTTGAGCTTGGCGGAGTACGTGGCCTCGTCGACCGAGAGGTCGCCGTTGCGGATCTCCATGGGGGAGTCGTCGCTGCCGATCTGCTGGCGGCCCATGGCCAGCCGCAGCCGGGCCTCGACCTCGGCCGGTCCGGCGGTGTCGAGCAGGACGTCGTCGATGCCCCAGTCGGCGGTGACGGCGGCCAGGCCGCCCTCGGTGACCACCAGCAGCAGCGGGCAGCCGGGCCCGGTGGAGCGCAGGAGCTGGCAGAGGGAGCGGACCTGCGGGAGGTCGCGGCGGCCGTCGATCAGGATCACGTCGGCGCCGGGGGTGTCCACCAGCGCTGGGCCCTCGGCGGGGGCGACGCGGACGTTGTGCAGGAGCAGGCCGAGGGCGGGCAGCACCTCGGTGGACGGCTGGAGGGCGTTGGTCAGCAGCAGGAGTGAGCTCATCCCCGACCACCTGCCCGGTTCATCGGTCGGTCGTGCGAGGTTCGCTGGCCCATCACGTCGGTTCCTCCTCGGTCCCGTCGAGGGTTCTGCGGCACTGCTTCGTACGTGTGGCGGCCCCGCGCCCTTGGGGTCCGCCGCCGGTCACCGTGTGGAACCTAGGATTCCACCGTTTCCGGAGTTCGTGCTGTGTTCAACGTGCTGAAAGCACAAAAGGACCCGGGGGCAACGTTGCCCGGATCCTCTGCCCAGCAGGATAGCCCACCGGCCTCCCCCTGAAGAGGCCCGATCCCACCCCGCGACTGTGGTCCCCACCACGCCCCTTGGATGCGCCCCCACGGCTACGCCCCGCCTACCCACTCCGTCCGCAGCCATCCCCTTACCAGCCCCGCCGGCGTTTGAGGCGACCGTCGCGGCAGCGGCGGTGCGGGGTCCGGGGCGCAGCCCCGCCGTCCCCTCACCAGCCTCGCCGGCGTTTGAGGCGATCGTCGCGGAGCGGCGGTGCGGGGGATCCGGGGGCGGCGCCCACCGGTTTCGGGAAGGGGCGGGGTGGGGCTGGCTCCGCGCAGCGGCCGGGCGCGGGCCCGGGAGCCGGGGGGGGGGCGCCCGCGGGGCGGGTTGGGCGGGTGC
>NZ_JBFBGK010000075.1:0-43936 GCF_040684615.1 Streptomyces sp. NPDC089919 | reverse complement strand
GGGCCCGTGCCCGGCCGCTGCGCGGAGCCAGCCCCACCCCGCCCCTTCCCGAAACCGGTGGGCGGCCGCCCCCGGAGCCCCCGCACCGCCGCTCCGCGACGGTCGCCTCAATCGCCGGCGGGGCTGGGTATGCCGGGCGCAGCCCGGGCTCGCACCGCCGCTCCGCGACGGTCGCCTCAAACTCCCCCAGCTACCGCCGGGAGGTGCCCCCAGCGGGGCTGGTAAGGAGACGGCGGGGTCCGCCCCGGACCCCGGCACGCGAAAGCCCCCGGGAGCATCTGCTCCCAGGGGCCCTGCGCGTACCGGGACCGGCCGGACGGGGTTACTCGTCCGTGCCGCCCGCCGGGGCCGCTGCCGTCTTCTTGGCAGCTGCCGTCGTCTTCTTGGCGGCCGTCTTGGTCGTCGTGGTCTTCTTCGCGGCGGTCTTCTTGGCCGCGGTGGCCGTGGTCGTCTTCTTGGCGGCGGTCTTCTTGGCCGCCGTCTTCTTGGCCGGGGCCTTCTTCGCCGTCTTCTTCGCGGGGCCCTTGGCACGCTTCTCGGCGAGCAGCTCGTAGCCCCGCTCGGGCGTGATGGTCTCGACGTCGTCGTCCCGGCGCAGGGTGGCGTTGGTCTCGCCGTCCGTGACGTACGGGCCGAAGCGGCCGTCCTTGACCACCACCGGGCGCTCGCTGACCGGGTCGGTGCCCAGCTCCTTCAGCGGCGGCTTGGCGGCGGCCCGCCCGCGCTGCTTGGGCTGGGCGTAGATCGCCAGCGCCTCGTCCAGGGTGATGGTGAAGAGCTGGTCCTCGGTCTCCAGGGAGCGCGAGTCCGTGCCCTTCTTCAGGTACGGGCCGTAGCGGCCGTTCTGCGCGGTGATCTCCACGCCCTCGGCGTCCGCGCCGACGACCCGCGGCAGCGACATCAGCTTGAGGGCTTCCTCCAGCGTGACCGTGTCCAGCGTCATCGTCTTGAAGAGCGAGGCGGTCCGCGGCTTCACGGCGTTCTTGCCGGTCTTCGGCGTGCCCTCGGGCAGGACCTCCGTCACGTACGGGCCGTAGCGCCCGTCCTTGGCGATGATCTGGTTGCCCGAGACCGGGTCCTGGCCCAGCTCGAACTCGCCGCTGGGCTTGGCGAACAGCTCCTCGGCGTAGGCGACCGTCAGCTCGTCGGGCGCCAGGTCGTCGGGCACGTCGGCGCGCTGGTGGCCCTCCGCGTCCTTCTCGCCGCGCTCGACGTAGGGACCGTAGCGGCCGACCCGCAGGACGACGCCCTCGCCGACCGGGAAGGAGGAGATCTCCCGGGCGTCGATCGCGCCGAGGTCGGTGACGAGCTCCTTGAGGCCGCCGAGGTGGTCGCCGTCGCCGTTGCCCGCGGCGGACGCCACGCCCGCGTCCTCGCCGCCCTCGCCGAAGTAGAAACGCTTCAGCCACGGCACCGACTGGGCCTCGCCCCGCGCGATGCGGTCGAGGTCGTCCTCCATCTTGGCGGTGAAGTCGTAGTCGACCAGCCGGCCGAAGTGCTTCTCCAGGAGGTTGACCACGGCGAAGGAGAGGAAGGACGGCACCAGGGCCGTGCCCTTCTTGAAGACGTAGCCGCGGTCCAGGATCGTGCCGATGATCGACGCGTAGGTCGAGGGGCGGCCGATCTCGCGCTCTTCGAGCTCCTTGACCAGCGAGGCCTCGGTGTAGCGGGCCGGCGGCTTGGTGGCGTGGCCGTCCGCGGTGATCTCCTGCGCGCTCAGCGCATCGCCCTCGGCGACCTGCGGCAGCCGCCGCTCGCGGTCGTCGAGCTCGGCGTTCGGGTCGTCCGCGCCCTCGACGTACGCCTTCATGAAGCCGTGGAAGGTGATGGTCTTGCCGGAGGCGCTGAACTCGGCGTCCCGGCCGTCCGCGGCGGTGCCGCCGATCTTGACGGTGACGCTGTTGCCGACCGCGTCCTTCATCTGGGAGGCGACGGTCCGCTTCCAGATCAGCTCGTAGAGCCGGAACTGGTCACCGGTCAGACCGGTCTCGGCGGGGGTGCGGAAACGATCACCCGAGGGGCGGATCGCCTCGTGCGCCTCCTGGGCGTTCTTGACCTTGCCCGCGTAGACGCGCGGCTTCTCCGGCAGGTAGTCGGCGCCGTAGAGCTGGGTGACCTGCGCCCGGGCCGCCGAGACGGCGGTGTCGGACAGGGTCGTGGAGTCCGTACGCATGTAGGTGATGAAGCCGTTCTCGTACAGCTTCTGCGCCACCTGCATGGTCGCCTTCGCACCGAAGCCGAGCTTGCGCGAGGCCTCCTGCTGGAGCGTGGTGGTACGGAACGGAGCGTAGGGCGACCGGCGGTACGGCTTGGACTCGACCGAGCGGACCGCGAAGGAGGTCTGCTCCAGCGCGGCGGCGAGCGCCCGGGCGTTCGCCTCGTCGAGGTGCAGCACCTCGCTCTTGAGCTGTCCGGTGGAGCCGAAGTCGCGACCCTGGGCCACGCGCTTGCCGTCGACCGAGTTCAGCCGCGCGACCAGCGAGGATGGGTCGGAGGCGTCCCCGGCCCGGCCGGTGGAGAAGGTGCCGGTCAGGTCCCAGTACTCGGCGGAGCGGAAGGCGATGCGCTCGCGCTCTCGCTCGACGACGAGGCGGGTGGCCACCGACTGCACGCGGCCGGCCGACAGGCGCGGCATGACCTTCTTCCACAGGACCGGCGAGACCTCGTAGCCGTAGAGGCGGTCGAGGATGCGGCGGGTCTCCTGGGCGTCGACCATGCGCTGGTTGAGCTCGCGCGGGTTGGCCACGGCGTCGCGGATGGCGTCCTTGGTGATCTCGTGGAAGACCATCCGGTGGACGGGGACCTTGGGCTTGAGGACTTCCTGGAGGTGCCACGCGATGGCCTCGCCCTCGCGGTCCTCATCGGTGGCGAGGAAGAGCTCGTCGGATTCGGCCAGCAGCTCCTTGAGCTTGCGGACCTGGGCCTTCTTGTCGGCGTTGACGACGTAGATCGGCTGGAAGTCGTGTTCGACGTCCACGCCGAGCCGGCGCACCTCGCCCGTGTACTTCTCCGGCACCTCCGCGGCGCCGTTCGGGAGGTCGCGGATGTGCCCGACGCTCGCCTCGACGACGTACCCCGGGCCGAGGTAGCCCTTGATCGTCTTCGCCTTGGCAGGGGACTCGACGATGACGAGTCGGCGGCCGCCCTTTGCGGTCTCGCTAGTCGGGGACAACTTGGCTCTTCTCTCCGGTCGGCACTCGGTCGCAGTACGGCGACGCTGCGGAGTGTGACGGTACAACCCGCCCCCGTGTCAAACGGCACAAGCCCGCAACGGCCACTCGAACGGTAACCCGACTAGTGCCATTCCTGCCGCCCGGATGCCGCCGGACCCTCCCGGAGCGGCGTCGTCACAGCCGCCCGAAGCACCACACCCCGAGGGCCAGGGAGAGCGCCCCGGCGAGCACCGCGAGGGGCACCGCGACCGCGGGGCGCACGCCCTCCGCGACCGGCGCGCGGTGCCGCACCCGCGCCCCCGTCCAGAGCAGCATCCCCGCTCCGAACAGCGTGAACACCGCTCCCGCGAAGATCCCCGGTGCGCTCTCCATGGCCTGCTCCCTTCCCCTGCGCGGGAGCCTGGCATTCCCCGGGATACGGTCGGCGAACCCCGGGTGAACTCAGTTCGTACCGCCGTCCGGGCGGTCCGCGGGCTCCAGGAATCCTTGTTCCACGAGCAGCCTGATCGACTCGGGGGTGCGGTCGCGGAGCACCACCGGGTCCTCCTGGACCAGCTGGGCGATCGCGTCCAGGATCCGGCCCGCGCTCAGTGAGCCGTCACACACGCCGGCGAAGCCCGCGCCGACCGTGTCGACCTTGGTGGCCCGCCGCATCCCGCGGTTCTGGCGCAGGACGACGTGCTCCGGATCCTCCGCGCCGGGCATCCCGACCTGCTCCTGGACCACTTCCTCGACGATCCGGAAGTGACCTTCGAGGAGGGCCGCGTCGTCGTGGACCCGCAGGTAGTCCTGACGTTCGAAGTGGGCCCTGACGGTGTCCCCCAGCGGCTGTTCCACCGGGTGGGGCCATTCCTCCACCACGATCGAGGGCTCGGCGGCGTCCGTCCGGCGCAGGGTGATCCAGCCGAAGCCCACGGCCTTGGTCTTGCGCGCCTCGAACTCGTCGAGCCACTGCTCGTAGCGGTGCGCGTAATCGGCCGGGTCGGTGCGGTGGTCGCCCGCGTCCCGCAGCCACAGCTCGGCGTACTGGGTGACGTCCTGGACCTCGCGCTGGATGATCCAGGCGTCGCAGCCGGCCGGCACCCAGGAGCGCAGCCGGTCGTGCCAGTCCTCGCCCTCGACGTGCTGCCAGTTGGCCAGAAACTGCGCGTATCCGCCCGGATTCAGGTGGCTGCCGGCCTGCTGCACCAGCGTGCGGCACAGGTCGTCGCCGCCCATGCCGCCGTCCCGGTACGTCAGCCGGGCGCCCGGCGAGATGACGAAGGGCGGGTTGGAGACGATCAGGTCGTACGTCGCGTCGCCGACCGGCTCGAAGAGCGAGCCGGTCAGCAGCTCGGCCTCGGGCGCGCCGGACAGGGCGAGCGTGAGCCGGGTGAAGTCCAGGGCGCGCGGGTTGACGTCGGTGGCCGTGACGCGGGTGGCGTGCTGGGCGGCGTGCAGCGCCTGGATGCCGGAGCCGGTGCCCAGGTCCAGCGCCGAGCCGACCGGCCCGCGGACGGTGATGCCGGCCAGGGTGGTGGAGGCGCCGCCCACACCGAGGACCACGCCCTCCTCCTGGCTGCCGATGCCCCCGGCCCCGCCGACGGCGCAGCCCAGGTCGGAGACGATGAACCAGTCCTCGCCGTCCGGACCGCCGTACGGCCGGACGTCGACCAGGGCGCGCACCTGGTCCGCGCCGGCCTCGGCGAGCCAGCCGTCGGCCAGCGCCTCGGCCAGCGGCAGGGCGGCCGCGGCCCGGTCCCGGTCGACGGGCTGCTGGAGCAGGAAGAGCCGCACCAGCGCGGCGAGCGGGCCGTCGCCCCGGGTGGCCCGGACCGCGGGCACCGTCTCGCTGCGGGCCAGCGCGGCGTACGCGGGGGCGCCGAGCAGGTCGAGCAGCCCGTCCGCGGTGAAACCGGCGGAGAGCAGGGCGGCGCGGAGGGAGGCCGCGTGGTCGGGCGAGGGCAGGCTGCTGGTACTCACCCGACCATTGTGTCCGCTCCCGCCGACAATCCGTACGACCCGCGGGGCCGGCCCGCGCCGACCGCCCGTACGCCGCCGGGGCGGGCCGGCCTCAGCTCGCGGCGGGGGCGGGCTGCTCGGTGCGCTGGCAGCTCTTCTGGTTCTTCATCGCCTTGCCGAGCTCGCCGGACTGAAGCTTCGTCAGGGCGTCGTTGCCGCTCTTGCCGAGCTTGTCCAGCTCGGTGGCGATGCCCTTGAGGCCGTCGGCGAACTTGGCCTGGTCCTTGGGGTCGAGGCCGTCGACCCGGGCCTTCAGGTCGGCGTAGGACTTCGCGATGCCGTTCAGTTCGGCGACCGCGTCGTCCGCGGTCTTCTTGCCGTCCTTGACCGGCGGTTCGCCGGCGCCGGTGACGGCTGCGCCCATCGCCTTGTAGGCGTCGGACATCGACTGGAAGGCCGTGGAGTCGGTCTTCTGGACCACGTCGGCCTTGCTCTGGTCGGTGGTCTCCTTCTGGATCGCGGCGTTGGCGTCCTCGATCTTCTTGACCTGCGGCTGCACCTGGTCGCAGACCTTCTTGGCCCAGTCGTTGACCTTCTTGTCGCCGTCGTCGCCACAGCCGGACAGCGCGAGTACGAGTACGGCACCGCCGGACAGTGCGGCCGCAAGCTTCTTGTTCACCGGATCGGTCCCTTCCAAGGCTCTCGGCCCCGGAACATACACCCCGGACCAGCCCCTCGAACGCGAAGCGGGCGGACGGCGCGTCATCGCGCACCGTCCGCCCGCCAGTTGACCCGGCCCTCAAGAGGGCTTGGTTACGAGGAGACCACCGCCGGGTCGGCGGACTGCGCCACCCGCTCCGCCGTGCCGGCGCCGTCCTCGCCCACGGCGATGCCCCGCCGCTTGGAGAGGTACACCGCGCCGACGATCACGATGATCGCGAGGACCGCGATCACCGCGCGGATCCCGGCGTTCGCGTCGTCGCCGTAGCTGAACTGCACGACGGCCGGGGCGATCAGCAGCGCGACCAGGTTCATGACCTTGAGCAGCGGGTTGATGGCCGGGCCCGCGGTGTCCTTGAAGGGGTCGCCGACGGTGTCGCCGATGACGGTGGCGGCGTGGGCGTCGCTGCCCTTGCCGCCGTGGTGGCCGTCCTCGACGAGCTTCTTGGCGTTGTCCCAGGCGCCGCCGGAGTTGGCCAGGAAGACCGCCATCAGGGTGCCGCAGCCGATGGCCCCGGCGAGGTAGGAGCCGAGGGCGCCGACGCCGAGGGTGAACCCGACCGCGATGGGCGCCATCACGGCCAGCAGGCCGGGGGTGGCCAGCTCGCGCAGGGCGTCCTTGGTGCAGATGTCGACCACGCGGCCGTACTCGGGCTTCTCCGAGTAGTCCATGATCCCGGGGTGCTCGCGGAACTGGCGGCGCACCTCGTAGACCACGGCCCCGGCGGACCGGGAGACCGCGTTGATCGCCAGCCCCGAGAAGAGGAAGACCACCGCCGCGCCGAGGATCAGCCCGACCAGGTTGTTGGGCTGCGAGATGTCCAGGCTGAGGCCCATCTCGCCGCTCTTGGCGCCGACGTCCTTGACCGCGTTGGCGATGGCGTCCCGGTACGAGCCGAAGAGCGCGGCGGCGGCCAGCACGGCGGTGGCGATGGCGATGCCCTTGGTGATGGCCTTGGTGGTGTTGCCGACGGCGTCGAGGTCGGTGAGCACCCGGGCGCCGGCGCCCTCGACGTCCCCGGACATCTCGGCGATGCCCTGGGCGTTGTCGGAGACCGGTCCGAAGGTGTCCATGGCGACGATCACGCCGACGGTGGTGAGGAGGCCGGTGCCGGCCAGGGCCACCGCGAAGAGCGCCAGCATGATCGAGGCGCCGCCGAGCAGGTAGGCCCCGTACACGCCGAGACCGATGAGCAGCGCGGTGTAGACGGCGGACTCCAGGCCCACCGAGATGCCGGCCAGGACGACGGTGGCGGGGCCGGTGAGCGAGGACTTGCCGATGTCCCGGACGGGACGCCGGTTGGTCTCGGTGAAGTAGCCGGTGAGCTGCTGGATCAGCGCGGCGAGCACGATGCCGATGGCGACCGCGACCAGCGCGAGGACCCGGGGGTCGCCGTCGTGGCCGGTGATCGTCTCCTCGGTGACGCCCTTGAGCTCCGCGTAGGTGGCCGGCAGGTAGGCGTAGACCGCCGCGCCGACCAGGACCAGGGAGATCACCGCGGAGATGAAGAAGCCGCGGTTGATGGCGCTCATGCCGCTGCGGTCGGTGCGGCGCGGGGCCACCGCGAAGATGCCGACCATGGCGGTGAGGACGCCGATGGCGGGGACGATCAGCGGGAAGGCCAGGCCCGCGTCGCCGAAGGCGGCCTTGCCCAGGATCAGCGCGGCGACCAGGGTGACGGCGTAGGACTCGAAGAGGTCGGCGGCCATTCCGGCGCAGTCGCCGACGTTGTCGCCCACATTGTCGGCGATGGTCGCGGCATTGCGCGGATCGTCCTCCGGAATGCCCTGCTCGACCTTGCCGACCAGGTCGGCGCCGACGTCGGCGGCCTTGGTGAAGATGCCGCCGCCGACACGCATGAACATCGCGATGAGGGCGGCTCCGAGGCCGAAGCCCTCGAGCACCTTGGGTGCGTCCGCGGCGTAGACGAGCACGACGCAGGAGGCGCCGAGCAGGCCGAGGCCGACGGTGAACATTCCGACCACGCCGCCGGTGCGGAAAGCGATCTTCATCGCCTTGTGGGAGACGGCGGTGAGGTCCTTTTCGGGTTCTCCCTCCGCGGGCGTGGCTTCCCGGGCGGCCGCGGCGACACGGACATTCGCCCGGACCGCCAGGCGCATCCCGATGTAGCCGGTGATCGCCGAGAAGATCGCGCCGACGAGGAAGAATGCGGAACGTCCGGCCCGCTGCGACCAGTCGTCCGCGGGCAGCATGAAGAGCAGGAAGAACACGATCACCGCGAATGCGCCGAGCGTGCGCAACTGCCGTCCCAGATAGGCGTTGGCGCCTTCCTGGACCGCGGCCGCGATCTTCTTCATGCTCTCGGTGCCCTCGTCGGCCGCGAGGACCTGGCGCACCAGGAGCTGGGCGACCACGAGCGCGGCCAGGGCCACGGCCGCGATGACGTACACGATGATGCGGTTGTCATCCGTGAGTACTGCTGCGGCGAGCCCGGCGGCTTGCTCGTGAGGGGTGAAGAGCCCCGTCATTCGTCCTCCTTGACGTGAAGAGCTCAAAAGATGTGGACGGATTGTAGGGAGCGCCACCCGATCAAAACAGTACGCGGGAAACGGAATTGGCCTGCTCTCGCTCCTCAGCAAATGATCGCGTCACGCCATTACCCTCGAAAGTGGTAATGGGGCAAAAGCATTGACGGCTGATCAATGATCTAGGGAAATGAAAAAGGCCCTGCTCAGCAGGGCCTTGAAAATCATCCGACGATACGACGGGAGACGGTCGGGGAAAAGGATCTCGGGAGTGCGGGAAGTGCCTCAGGGGATGTCGGCGGCGACCGAAGTCGGCCAGCTCATCCGGATCACGCCCCCGGAGGCGTCGCTGGAGACCTCGACGTCGTCGACCAGCCCGCTGATCACGGCGAGCCCCATGTCGTCCTCGAGGTCGGGGTCCGGCTCGCCCACGGCCCGCTCGGTACCGCCGCCGTCGGGGGTCGGGACCTCGTCGGCGACCTCGATGGAGAAGAGCTTCTCCTCGTCGGTCAGGACGACCCTGACCGGGGTGGTCAGGCCGGCGCTCCGGTGCAGCCCCACGGCGCGCGAGCAGGCCTCGCCGACGGCGAGCCTGACCTCGTCGAGCACGGCCTCCTCGACTCCGGCCCGGCGCGCCACGGCGGCCGCGACGAGCCGCGCCGTCCGGACGTGCTCCGGTTGGGCGCTGAAGCGGAGTTCAACGGTGGCCATGCGGTCCCCCTCGGAGGTACGGGCGTGCCTGGCAGGGGGCACGGGTCCGCGACCCGGTGCCCCCGCCCTTGGTCCGGACGACGTCAGTCGGTGGCGTTGACCGCGTCGTCCACCGTGGTGTGGATCGGGAACACCTTGGTCAGACCGGTGATTCGGAAGATCTTGAGAATGCGCTCCTGGTTGCAGACCAGGCGCAGGGAGCCCTCGTGCGCGCGGACGCGCTTGAGGCCGCCCACCAGCACGCCGAGTCCGGTGGAGTCGAGGAAGTCCACCCGCTCCATGTCGACGACCAGGTGGTAGCTGCCGTCGTTCACCAACTCGACCAACTGCTCGCGCAGCTTGGGCGCGGTATACACATCAATCTCGCCACCGACCTCGACGACCGTACGGTCGCCGACAGTGCGAGTCGACAGGGACAGGTCCACGGATCCTCCAGCACCTTGCTATCGAGCGGCGCCCCCCAGGGGCCTCCCCATCCGAAGGTAGGGGACGGATTGGCAGCCGCGATGGCATTCAATCACTTACCGGCAGGCGCGCACGACGCCTTCGGACCTATTGTCCCGCATGCCGGTGACACACTCAGTTCCAATGGCCACTACTCACCGCCCCGGACACCACACGGCGGCCGCGGACTCACGACCCACCCCCGGCACGGTTCTCGACCGGCTCTCAAGGGGGCCGGGCCGTGCTGCGCGCATCACCCATACGGAGCACTTGCCCCCGCGGGAGGGCCGTCATGCCGTCTGGCCGGACCGCATTCGAACGGATGTCGTCGCGGCCGTGCAGGCGGCCGGGATCGAGCACCCCTGGGCGCACCAGGCCGAGGCCGCCGAGCGGGCCCTGGACGGCGAGTCGGTGGTCGTGGCCACCGGCACCGCCTCGGGCAAGTCCCTGGCCTACCTGGTGCCCGTGCTGTCGGCCCTGGCGGACGGCGCCGAGGCCCCCAACGGCCGGGGCGCCACCGCCCTCTACCTGGCCCCCACCAAGGCCCTCGCGGCCGACCAGCGGCGCGCCGTACGGGAGCTCGCCGGGCCGCTCGGCAACGCCGTGCGGCCGGCCGTGTACGACGGGGACACCCCCGTCGAGGAGCGCGAATGGGTCCGCCAGTACGCCAACTACGTGCTGACCAATCCCGACATGCTGCACCGCGGGATCCTCCCGTCGCACCCGCGCTGGTCCTCCTTCCTGCGCGCCCTGCGGTACGTGGTCATCGACGAGTGCCACACCTACCGGGGCGTCTTCGGCTCGCACGTCGCCCAGGTCCTGCGGCGGCTGCGCCGCCTGTGCGCCCGCTACGGCGCCGACCCGGTCTTCCTCCTGGCCTCGGCCACGGCCAGTGACCCGGCGGTCGCGGCGAGCCGCCTGACCGGCCTGCCGGTCTCCGAGGTCACCGACGACGCCTCCCCGCGCGGCGAGGTGGTCTTCGCCCTCTGGGAGCCCCCGCTCACCGAGATGCGGGGCGAGAAGGGCGCGCCGGTACGCCGCACCGCCACCGCCGAGACCGCGGACCTGCTGACCGACCTGGCCGTCCAGGGCGTCCGCACGGTGGCCTTCGTCCGCTCCCGCCGCGGCGCCGAGCTGATCGCGCTGATCGCCCAGGAGCGGCTGGCCGAGGTCGACCGCTCACTGCCCGGCCGGGTCGCCGCCTACCGGGGCGGCTACCTGCCCGAGGAACGCCGGGCCCTGGAGCGGGCCCTGCACTCCGGCGACCTGCTGGGACTGGCCGCGACCACGGCCCTGGAGCTGGGCGTGGACGTCTCCGGCCTGGACGCCGTCCTGATCGCCGGCTACCCGGGCACCCGGGCCTCGCTGTGGCAGCAGGCCGGCCGGGCCGGCCGCTCGGGCCAGGGCGCGCTTGCGGTGCTGGTGGCCCGGGACGACCCGCTGGACACGTATCTCGTCCATCACCCCGACGCGCTCTTCCGGCAGCCCGTCGAGGCGACCGTCCTGGACCCGGACAACCCCTACGTGCTGGCCCCGCACCTGTGCGCGGCCGCCGCCGAGCTGCCGCTGACCGAGCCTGACCTGGCGCTCTTCGGCCCGGCCGCGACGGAGCTGCTGCCGCAGCTGGAGGCCGCGAAGCTGCTGCGCCGCCGCGCCACCGCCTGGCACTGGACGCGCCGGGAACGCGCCTCGGACCTCACCGACATCCGCGGCGGGGGCGGCCGACCGGTGCAGATCGTGGAGGCCGCCACCGGACGGCTGCTCGGGACCGTGGACGAGGCCGCCGCCCACTCCAGCGTCCACGAGGGCGCCGTCCACCTCCACCAGGGCCGCACGTACCTCGTGAAGCACCTGGACCTGGAGGACTCCGCCGCGCTCGTCGAGGAGGCCAGCCCGCCCTTCTCCACCACCGCCCGGGACACCACCGCGATCTCCGTGCTGGAGACCGAGAAGGAGATCCCCTGGGGGGACGCCCGGCTCTGCTTCGGCTCGGTCGAGGTCACCAACCAGGTGGTCTCCTACCTGCGCCGCAAGCTGATCACCGGCGAGGTGCTGGGCGAGGCCAAGCTCGACCTCCCGCCGCGCACCCTGCGCACCCGGGCCGTGTGGTGGACGGTCACCGAGGACCAGCTCGACGCCGCCCGGATCAACCCCGAGATCCTGGGCGGGGCCCTGCACGCCGCCGAACACGCCTCGATCGGCCTGCTGCCGCTCTTCGCCACCTGCGACCGCTGGGACATCGGCGGCGTGTCCGTGCCGCTGCATCCCGACACCCTCCTTCCGACGGTCTTCGTCTACGACGGACACCCCGGCGGCGCGGGCTTCGCCGAGCGGGCCTTCCACACCGCCCGCCAGTGGCTGACCGCGACCCGCGAGGCCATCGCCGCCTGCGAGTGCGAGGCCGGCTGCCCGTCCTGCATCCAGTCCCCGAAGTGCGGGAACGGAAACGACCCCCTCCACAAGCGCGGCGCCCTGCGCCTCCTCACCCAGCTCCTCTCCCAGGCCCCCCAGGACCCGGCGCCACCGGAGGGCTGACCGCCTCCTGGGGGCCCGCGCGCGACCGGACCCGGGCTCCGAACGGGCCCACCGGCACCAGGGCGGTCACCTCGGCGACCTCCCCGGCCGCGGCGCACCGGGAGAGCTCGGCCCCCTGGGCCCGGGCCACCCGCCGCGCGGCGGCGCAGGCGGCCTCCTCCCCGCGGGTCCAGGCGCCCGCGGCGGCCAGCGCCGCCAGGTCGGCGGCCCCGGCGGCCCGGTGCCGGGCCACCACCACCTGCCCCAGCACGAGCACGCCCCCGAAGACCGTGCACAGCACGCAGGCCGCCAGCACCGCCCACACCGTGGCCGAACCCCGCTCCCGCCTCACCACGCCCCGCCCCCGGCCCGCCCCACCGGCGCCGGCACGTCCCCGCTCGGCACGTCCCCGGCCGGCACCTCCTCCTTCGCCACCTCCTCCTTCGCCATCGCCCCGCTCGGCACGTCCCCGCTCGGCACGTCCCCGCTCGGCACGTCCTCGGTCGGCATCTCCTCGGCCGGCATCTCCTCGGTCAGGGCCACGGCGGTCGCTCCGAGCCGTACGGGCAGCAGCCCGGGGCCCGGGGCGGGGGCGGTGACCCGGACCCGCCACAGGTCCCCCTCGCGGTGCAGCTCGACCCTGGCGCCGGAGGGCGCGGCCGCCGCGGCCGCGGCCACCGCGGCCGCCTCGGGCTCCGACCGGGCCGCCGCCCTGGCCCCGGCCCGGGCCGCGTCCACGCACCGGATCTGATCGGCGGCCGCCATCAGCGCCCACACCAGGAGCGCCGCGAAGAGCACCAGGGCCGGCAGCACCAGGGCCGCCTCGGCCGTCACGAACCCCCGGTCGGCGCCGGGGCCGGGGCCCGCCCGGGAGCGGGACACCCGCTCAGAACGGCACATCGAGGGCCCTCCCGATGGTCGAGGCCAGCGCCGCGGACACCACGTCGCTGGTCACCACCTTGTAGAGCACCGCCGCGAACGCACAGGCCGCGATGGTCCCCATGGCGTACTCGGAGGTGGTCATCCCCGCCTCCGCGCGATGACCGGTGGTCGCCGCCCGCACCCGTCGCCAGATCCACATCTCGCACTCCTCCTCCTGAACTCGAACCCGCCCGCGCGACCGGCCCGTTGCCGGTCCCGCCGTCGTCCTCTCCACCGCCCCCGCCGCCCGTCGGGCCGTCGAGGGCGTCCCTCACCTGCCGCCCAGCAGCCCGGCCGCCAGGCCGATCACCACCGGGGCCACCCCGACCGCGAGGAACGCGGGCAGGAAGCACAGCCCCACCGGGGCGGTGATCAGTACGGCGGCGCGCTGGGCGCGGGCCGTGGCGGTGCGGGCCCGGTCCTCCCGGAGCCCGGCCGCCAGCCGGGAGACCGGATCCGCGGCCGGCGCGCCGGTACGGGCCGCCCGCGCCAGGCACTCGGCCAGCGGCCGGGCCTCCGGCAGCTCGGCCAACCGCCCCCAGGCCGCGCCCGGTTCGCCACCCAGCCGCAGCTCCGCACCGGCCCGGGCCAGCCGCTCGCCCACCGGTCCGCCCAGGGCCTCGCCCACCACCTCGGCCGCCTCGCGCGGCCCGGCCCCGGCGGCCAGGCAGGCCGCCAGCAGGTCCGCCGCGAACGGCAGCTGCCGCGCCGCCTCCCGGGCGTCGCCACTCCCGGGAGCCGTCCGGCCCCACCGGAACCGCGGCCGCCGCCACCCCTCCGACCCGCCCGGCCCCGCCCGCCCCAGTCCTGGAGGCCGCCACCGCTCCGGCCCCACCGGCCCTGCCCGCCCCAGCAGTCGCCCGAGCCGCTGCCGGAGCGCCCGCTCGCGCATCCCGCCGGCCAGCAGGACCGGCAGGCAGCCCGCCACCAGCGCGAGCGCCACGGCTGTCCCCAGGCTGTGGACGAACTCCCCCGCCCTCACCGCTCCGCCGCCCCGACGATCCGCCGTACCCAGCACAGCCCCAGCACCTCCGCCCCGGCACCCGCCGCCAGGCAGGCGAAGCCGGCCGGGGTGTGCAGCAGCACGCGCAGCGGATCCGCCCCCAGCCCGGTGCCCAGCAGCAACCCCACCCCGGGCAGCAGCGCCAGCACCACGGCGGTGGCCCGGGCCCCGGACAACTGGGCCCGCAGCGACTCGCTCTGGTCCCGCTCGGCGCGCAACCCCCGCTCCAGCCGCTCCAGTCCGGCGGCCAGCCCCGCCCCGCCGTCCACCGACACCTGCCAGCAGGCCGCCATCCCGGCCAGCCCCGCCGCCCCCGGCTCGCGGGCCGCCGCCCGCAGCGCACCGGCGACGTCCCCGCCGAAGGCCGCCGCGGCCAGCACGGCGTCCGTCCCACCGAGCCGCCCGCCGCCCGACCGGAGCACCGCCGTCAGCGCCCGGCCCGGATGCGCCCCGGCGCGCAGCTCCGCCCCCACGGCGGAACACACGGACACGACCTCGGCCACCCGCACCGCCCGGGCCCGCGCCGCGTCCCGGGCCCGCAGCCACCGCCGCGCCACCGGTACGGCCGGCACCGCCGCGCACAGCGGCAGCACCGACCCGCCGGCCCACGACAGCACCAGCCCCACACCCAGGCAGCCCCACTCCCGCCGCCCGGCGAGGACGGCCGCCCAGCGCCGCCAGGGCCGCGGATCCGGCACCCCGGCCCCCAGCACCCCGCGGGCCCGCAGCAGCGCCGCGTCCCGCCCGGCCACCGACCAGAGCACCGCCACCGCCCCCAGCCCCGCCGCCCAAGCCGCCCCAGGCGCCCAGACCACCCCGCTCACCCCGCACCCCCCAACATCGCCGCCAGCCGCTCCCAGCCCGGCTCCCGGACGAAGCCCCGGGCCGCCCACCGCAACGCGGGCACCGTCACCACCAGCCCCGCCGGGTCCCGCTCCAGGACGTGCACCTCCGCCACCCGCCGCCGGCCCGTCCGGTCCCGGGCCAGGTGGACCACGACCGACAGGGCCGCCGCCAACTGGCTGTGCAGGGCCGCCCGGTCCAGCCCCGCGGCGGTACCCAGGGCCTCCAGCCGTGCCGGGACGTGCGCCGCGGCATTGGCGTGGACAGTCCCCGAGCCGCCTTCGTGTCCGGTGTTCAAGGCGGCCAGCAGATCGGCCACTTCGGGCCCCCGCACCTCCCCCACCACCAGCCGGTCCGGCCGTATCCGCAGGGCCTGGCGGACCAGGTCGGCCAGGGTCACCAGCCCGGCGCCCTCCTGATTGGCCGGCCGGGTCTCCAGGCGCACCACGTGAGGATGGTCGGGGCGCAGCTCCGCGGAGTCCTCGGCGAGCACGATCCGCTCCGCCGGCCCCACCAGCCCCAGCAGCGAGCTCAGCAGGGTGGTCTTCCCGCAGCCGGTGCCCCCGGAGACCACGAACGACAGCCGCGCCTCCACCAGGGCCCGCAGGATCCGCGCCCCGCCCGGCGGCACCGTCCCCGCGGCGACCAGTTCCTCCAGGGTGAAGGCCCGGTGCCGCACCACCCGCAGCGACAGGCAGGGCGAGCCCACCGCCACCGGCGGCAGGACGGCGTGGACCCTGGTGCCGTCCGGCAGCCGGGCGTCCATCCACGGCCGGGCGTCGTCCAGCCGCCGGCCCGCGACCGAGGCCAGCCGCTGGGCGAGCCGGCGCACCGCCGCCGCGTCCTCGAAGACGACCCCGGTGAGCTCCAGCCCGCCACCCCGGTCCACCCACACCCGGTCGGGTGCGGCCACCAGGACGTCGGTCACCTCCGGATCGGCCAGCAGCGGCTCCAGCGGCCCCGCGCCCACCAGCTCGGAGCGCAACTCGCGGGCCGCGCCGAGCACTTCGGTGTCCCCGAGGAGCCGCCCCTGGGCCCGCAGCGCCGCCGCC
This sequence comes from Streptomyces sp. NPDC089919, assembly GCF_040684615.1. Lineage (NCBI taxonomy): Bacteria > Bacillati > Actinomycetota > Actinomycetes > Kitasatosporales > Streptomycetaceae > Streptomyces > Streptomyces sp. NPDC089919. Next base: position 28,127 of record NZ_JBFBGK010000075.1, on the reverse strand, counting down.
ACCCGCGCCGGGGTCGGCTCCGCCCCGCTCTGCGCCAGCCGCAGCCGGACCGCGTCCAGCAGCCCGGCGCTCATCCCGCACCCACCCCGGCCAGCGCCCGCTGCCAGAACCCGGCGGCGAACCGCGCCAGCGGCCCCCGCGCCCGGACCCCCGGCGGCTGCGCCCCCTCCGCCTCCAGCCCCGCCTCCACGGGCAGCTCCCCGGCCAACGGCAGCCCCAGCAGCCCGGCGACGGCCTCCGCGTCCAGCCCGGGCGGGCAGGGCCCCCGGACCACGATCCGCAGGTCCCGGGCCATCCCCCGGGCGGCCGCCGCGACCCGGCTCGCCGCCGCCACCGCCCGGACCTCGGCCGGTACCACCAGCAGGGTGAGGTCCAGCTGGGCCAGCACCTCGGCCACGCCCTCGTCGAGCCGCCGGGGCAGGTCGACCACCACCGCGCCGCCGCGCCTGCGGGCGGCCGCCAGCACCGACCGCATGGCGGCGGGCGGCACCACCACCGGCTCCCCGCGGTCCCAGCTCAGCACCCGCAGGGCGTGCAGCTCGGGCAGCGAGTCGGCCAGCGCCCCGCCGCCCACCCGGCCGCGGGAGCCGGCGAAGTCCGGCCAGCGCAGGCCTTCGGCGTGCTCCCCGCCGAGCAGGACGTCGAGTCCGCCGCCCAGCGGGTCGGCGTCGATCAGCATGGCCCGCTCGCCCGCCCGGGCCGCGCCCACGGCCAGCGCACACGCCAGGGTCGAGGCCCCGGCCCCGCCGCGGCCGCCGATCACCCCCACCGCCAGGGCCGGCCGGCCGCCGCCCTCGGCGCCGTCGGCGATGCGGTCCACCAGCCAGGCCTCCGACTCCGGGAGCCGCAGCACCCGCTCGGCCCCCAGCTCCACCCCCGCCTGCCACAGCAGCGGGTCGTCCGGGCCCCGCCCCACCAGCACCAGGCCGCCGCGGCGCGGCGCGCCCCGGACCCGGGCGGCGGCGTCGTCCCCGACGAGGACCAGCGGAGCCGATTCCCAGGCGGCCAGGCCCGCACCGAACCCGCCTGGCGGCCCTCCGCTTTGCTCCGGCACCGAGTGATGCACCCGGGCTTCCGCCCCTGCGGCCGCACACAGCCGCAGCAGGTCGTCCAGCAGCTCCGGGTCCTCCGTGACGATCAGCGGGCCGCCGGCCCCCTGCTCACCGGCCCCGGATCCCTCCGGCCACACCCGCGCCCCGCGCGACTTCGTCCCAGCCACGATCTCCGCCCCCTTCTCACTGCAAATCCCGCATCCGCGTACTTCGCGGCTGGAATCACGGTGCAACGATCAGGAAATCCGCGGGGATCATGCTCGAAAACTGTGGACGACTTCGTGCCTGTGAATAACTCCGTCACCCATTCCAGTAAGTTCACAGCGCGCCGGATCGACTACGCAGTGTGACGGAATGGCCGGAGGCAGGAGATCCCCGCCGCGCGGAGCCGCGCTCGGGCCAGGGGAAAAGGAGGTCCCACCGGGTCGGGCGAACGGACGAAAATGCGTCCGGACATGCGACGACCCCCGCCGGGGGGGAGAGCGGGGGTCGTCCCCACGGTCCGACTCGGGGGGGGAGGAGTCGAACCGGGTTAGCACGGTCGCGAACGATCCGTGACTTCCATGGTGTACCCGAGAGCCTTCTCAGGCAAACCCACGCGCCACACCTTACGCCGAATGGTGGGCGCATATGCTCGGGGCGTGGAAAACCACTCCTTGCCGCGCACCGCCGCGTTCTTCGACCTGGACAAGACGGTCATTGCGAAGTCGAGCACGCTCACCTTCAGCAAGTCCTTCTACCAGGGCGGGCTCATCAACCGCCGCGCCGTCCTGCGGACCGCGTACTCCCAGTTCGTCTTCCTGGCCGGCGGCGCCGACCACGACCAGATGGAGCGGATGCGGGAGTACCTGTCCGCCCTCTGCAAGGGCTGGAACGTCCAGCAGGTCAAGGAGATCGTGGCGGAGACGCTGCACGACCTCATCGACCCGATCATCTACGACGAGGCCGCCTCGCTGATCGAGGAGCACCACACCGCGGGCCGGGACGTGGTGATCGTCTCGACCTCCGGTGCCGAGGTGGTGGAGCCGATCGGCGAGATGCTGGGCGCCGACCGGGTGGTCGCCACCCGCATGGTCGTCGGCGCGGACGGCTGCTTCACCGGCGAGATCGAGTACTACGCCTACGGCCCCACCAAGGCCGAGGCGGTACGGCAGTTGGCCGAGTCCGAGGGGTACGACCTCGCGCGGTGCTACGCCTACAGCGACTCCATCACGGACGTCCCGATGCTCGAGTCGGTGGGCCACCCGCACGCGGTCAACCCGGACCGGGCGCTGCGCCGCGAGGCGCTGTCCCGCGAGTGGCCGGTCCTGGTCTTCAACCGGCCGGTGCGGCTCAAGCAGCGGGTGCCCGGACTGTCGATGACGGCCCGTCCGGCGCTGGTCGCGGCGGCCGCCGTCGGCGCGGCCGCGGCCACCGCGGGCCTGGTCTGGTACGCCAGCCGCCGCCGGGCCGGCGCCGCCCTCGCCGCGTCGGGCGCCTGAGCCCGGACCGCAAGCCCCTCCCGAGACCCCGCCCCGAACCCCCCGACACCCGGCCCGACCTGCACCGACGCACGGTGTCCGGTTCATCCCGACCCGTCCGGAAAGGTAAAGAACCGGGGCCAGGGGTTCCGCTTCTCTGCCGACAGAGGTACAAAGGATTCACGGCCCGCGAGACCAAGGACATCCGAGAGGATCATCTTGAACGCAGGAAGGCCCCACGGACCGCACGCATGAACGCCGAGCACCCACGCGACGTCGACCCTTCGATTAAGGGCCAGCCGCACCAGGCGAGGGCAGAGTTCCCGGCCTGATGGGCAACTATCGAGGACGCTTGGTAACTGGGCGGGAATGCCAGCGGCGACACCATGAGTCGGACGGTGTCGCCGCAACCCTTTTCCGGGCCCCGGGCAGCGCCGCCGCCCCTACGCCGCGCCCCGCTGAAGCGCCTCGCAGACCGCCATGGACTCGCGCGCACCCAGCCCGATCGCCCGGCCGCAGTGCGCGATCCAGGCGGCCATCCCCTCGGCCGTGCCGGAGAGGTAGCCCTCCAGCGCCGCCAGATAGGCCTCCGAGCCCAGCTCCGCGTGACCGACCTCGCCCGGGCAGACGCCCTTCGGGTCCAGCCCGCTGTTGATCATGACGATCCGCTCCGCGGTCCGCGCCACCAGGCCGTTGTACGAGCCGAACGGACGCAGCGCCATCAGCTCGCCGTGCACCACCGCGGCCGTCACCAGCGCCGGCGCCGAACCGCCCGCGATGATCACCTCGGACAGCCCCTCCAGCCGGCCGGCCACCTCGTCGGCGGCCGGCAGCGGGAAGGACACCAGCGGCTCGGCCACCGGCTCGCCGGCCAGCCGGGGCCGGCCGATCATCGCGTCCCGCTCGTCGGTCCCGGCACCGCCGGCCGCCACCAGGTGCAGCCGCGCCAGCACCCGCAGCGGCGACTGCCGCCAGATGCTCAGCAACTGCCCCGCCTCGGCCGCCAGTCGCAGCGCCGCGCCGACCGCGCGCGCCTCGTCGTCCGCGCCGAAGTCGGTGCGCCGGCGCACCTCTTCGAGGGCCCAGTCGGCCCCGGACAGCGCCGCGTTGCCGCGCGCCCCGCGCAGCGCCGCCTCGGCGGTGATCTCCCCGCTGCGGCGGCGCATCACCCGGTGTCCGTAGACCCGGTCGACGGCCTTGCGGACGGAATCCACGGACTCGGTGACCCCGGGCAGGCCGGCCAGGGCGGCGAGCGGATCGGCAGACGTACTCATAAGTAGGGAGCCTACGCACCCATAGCACCCACCCCACCTTGGAGTGGTCTTCTTCACTCACTTCGACCACTGCGTGCGATCGAGCCACTACGCTTGGTGAACATGAAGATCGCTTTCGTAGGAAAGGGCGGCAGCGGGAAGACCACGCTCTCCTCCCTCTTCATCCGCCACCTCGCCCGTCACGAGTTCCCCGTCGTCGCGGTGGACGCCGACATCAACCAGCACCTGGGCGCCGCCCTCGGGCTCCCCGAGGAGGAGGCCGCCGCGCTGCCCGCCATGGGGGCCCGGCTGCCGCTCATCAAGGAGTACCTGCGGGGCTCCAACCCGCGGATCGCCTCCGCCGACTCGATGATCAAGACCACCCCGCCCGGCACCGGCTCCCGGCTGCTGCGGGTCCGCGAGGACAACCCGGTGTACGAGGCCTGCGCCCGCACCGTGCAGCTCGACGGGGGCCCGGTCCGGCTGATGGCCACCGGCCCGTTCACCGAGTCGGACCTGGGCGTGGCCTGCTACCACTCCAAGGTCGGCGCGGTGGAGCTGTGCCTGAACCACCTGGTGGATGGGCGGGAGGAGTACGTCGTGGTCGACATGACCGCCGGCTCGGACTCCTTCGCCTCGGGCATGTTCACCCGCTTCGACATGACGTTCCTGGTCGCCGAGCCCACCCGCAAGGGCGTCTCGGTCTACCGCCAGTACAAGGAGTACGCCCGGGACTTCGGGGTCGCGCTCAAGGTCGTCGGCAACAAGGTGCAGGGCCAGGACGACCTGGACTTCCTGCACGCCGAGGTGGGCGAGGACCTGCTGGTGACGGTCGGCCACTCCGACTGGGTACGCGCCATGGAGAAGGGCCGTCCGCCCCGCTTCGACCTGCTGGAGGAGCCGAACCGCGCCGCCCTCGACGTCCTGCGCGAGGCGGCCGACGGCGCGTACGACCGGCGCGACTGGGAGCGGTACACCCGGCAGATGGTCCACTTCCACCTCCGCAACGCCGAGAGCTGGGGGAACGCGAAGACCGGGGCCGACCTGGCGGAGCAGGTCGACCCCGGCTTCGTCCTGCGCGAGGCCCCGGGCAACGGGACGGGTGAGGGGACGGGTGACGGGGAGGGGATCAGCCCTCTGAGTCTTCCGCTGCCTTCTTCTGCGACGGCTGCCCCGCAGCCGGCTTGATCCCCGCGGTGCCGGCCGCCGGCGCGGCGGCCGGGGCCTTGGCCATGAAGGCGGGCCAGCCCTCCTTGGGCGTCTGGCCCACGTCCAGGTTCCGCAGCTTCTCCAGGGTCGCCGGGTCCTGGGCGTCGAGCCAGTCGGCGAGTTCGCGGAAGGGCACGCAGCGCACGTCCTTCTGCGAGCAGACCCCCTTGATGACCTCGTCGACGGCGCGCATGTAGGTGCCGCCGTTCCAGGACTCGAAGTGGTTGCCGATGATCAGCGGCGCCCGGTTGCCCTGGTAGGCCCGGTCGAAGGCCTTCAGGAGGCCGTCGCGCATCTGGTCGCCCCAGTACTCGTGCTGGGACGGGTCGCCCTGGGTGGTCGTACCCGACTGGTTGACCAGGTAGTTGTAGTCCATCGACAGCGTCTCGAAGGCCCGGCCGGGCATCGGGACGAGTTGCAGCGGCAGGTCCCACAGGCCCTCGGTCTTGTGGGGCCAGACCTGCTTGCTGATGCCGCTGGAGTCGTAGCGGAAGCCCATCTGCCTGGCCGCCAGCATGAAGTTCTTCTGGCCCTCCAGACAGGGGGTGCGGGCCCCGATCAGCTCCTTGTCGTAGTCGAAGGGCAGCGCCTTCTCGTGCGTGAGGCCCGAGTTGGTCTTCCAGCCCTTGACGAAGGCCTTGGCCTGGTTGATCTCGCTCTTCCACTCGTCGACCGACCAGGTGCCGACCCCGCCGTCCGGGCCGCAGAAGTGGCCGTTGAAGTGGGTGCCGATCTCGTTGCCCTCCAGCCAGGCGCCGCGGACCTGGGTGGCGGTGTCCTTGATGCCCTTGAGGTCGCCGAAGCCGATGTCGGAGAGGCCCGAGTCGTGCTTCGGCGCGGTGTAGAGGCTCCGCTTCTCCTCGGGGAGCATGTAGACGCCGCTGAGGAAGTACGTCATGCGGGCGTTGTTCTGCTTGCCGACCTCGCGGAAGTGCGAGAACAGCCGCTGGCTGTCCTCCCCCGCGCCGTCCCAGGAGAACACCACGAACTGCGGCGGCTTCTGGCCGGGCGCCAGCTTCTCGGGAAGCCGTACGTTCGGCTGCGAGCCGGTGTACGAGGTCGAGCCGTCGCCGATCAGCCGGAGCACGCTGCCCGGCGCGGGTGCGGCCTGGGCGCCCTGCTTCGCGCCGTGCCGGGCGGCGCCGGGGTTGCCGGCCGGGCTCTTGGCCGGTCCGGAACTGCTGCAGCCCGCGACGCTCAGCGCCATGGCGGTGGCGACCAGACCACCGGCGAGCTTCTTCGAGGCGGCCATCCGCCCACCCTCTTCCTTGCAGGTCTTCGCACGGGACACCGCCGGGTCGGCGGGCGTCGCAACGTCACCACGCGAAAGACCGAGAAGAAAGTATGACAAGCCGACCAAAATGCTTATTCACTCTTCAGGAGGAATGGATCCCCCGATTGCGGCCCATATCCCCCACACGCCTTTACTCTCCATTACGATTCGTTTACCGACCGTTGATACTCCCTTCGTCTCGGCCCACCCCCTGCCCGAGCTCCCGCCGCTTCACCCCCCTGCCCCGGAGGAGACGGGAACCGTGTCCGACTTTTCTGCATCGATCGCCGTATTCCTGATCGCCCTGCCGCTCTCCCTCGGCATCGCCCTGGCCACCGGCGCCCCGCTCCAGGCCGGGCTGGTCGCCGCCGCGGCCGGCGGCATCGTGGCCGGCCGGTTCGGCGGCGCACCGCTTCTGGTGAGCGGCGCCTCGGCCGGACTCACGGTCGTCACCGCCGAGTTGATCCAGCGCTACGGCTGGCGCACCACCTGCGCGATCACGGTGCTGGCCGGCGCGGTCCAGCTGGGCCTGGCCCTGCTGCGCACCGCCCGGACCGCGCTGATGGTCAGTCCGGCCATCGTGCACGGCATGCTCGCGGGCATCGGCGTGACGATCGTCGTGGCCCAGCTGCACATCGTCCTCGGCGGCACCCCGCAGAGCTCCGCGGTGGCCAACGTCCTGGAACTGCCCGCCCAGTTGGCCGACCTCCACCCCGGTGCGCTGGCCGTCAGCGCGCTCACCCTCGGCGTCCTGCTGGCCTGGCCCCGGCTGCCCGGCCGGGCCGGCCGGGTCCTGCGCAAGGCACCGGCCGCGCTGGCCGCGGTGACCCTGGCGACCGCCGTCGCCGCGCTCGCGGGGCTCGGGCTGCCCCGCGTGGACCTGCCCTCCTGGCGCAGCCACGCCCTGCCGGAGCTGCCCCAGGGACCGGTGCTCGGCATCGTCGCCGCCGTGGTGGCGGTGACCCTGGTCGGCAGCGTCGAGTCGCTGCTCTCCGCGGTGGCCACCGACAAGCTGATCGCCGCCGAGCGGCCGGCCGTGGCCCGGCCGCCGCGCGCCTCCCTCAACCGCGAGCTGGGCGGCCAGGGCCTGGCCAACCTGGTCTCGGGCGCCCTCGGCGGGCTGCCGGTCGCCGGCGGCGCGGTGCGCAGCATCACCAACGTGAAGTCCGGGGCGACCAGCCGTCGTTCGGCCGTGCTGCACGGCGTCTGGGTGCTGCTCGCGGCCGGCCTGCTGATCCCGGTCCTCGACCTGATCCCGCTGGCCGCGCTGGCCGCGCTGGTGCTGGCGGTCGGGGTGCAGATGGTCAGCATCACCCACCTGCGCAGCGTCACCCGGCACCGCGAGTTCCTGGTCTACGCGGTGACCACCACCGCCGTGGTGGTCTGCGGGGTCCTGACCGGCGTGGCCGTCGGGATCGCGGTCGCGGTCGCGGTGGCCCTCAACCGGCTGGCCCGCACCCGCATCACCGTCACCCAGGAGGGCGGGGTGCACCGGCTGCGCGCCCGGGGCCAGTTGACCTTCCTGGCGGTGCCCCGGCTCAGCCGCGAGCTCAACGCCATCCCGCAGGACGCCCACGTGGTCGTCGAGCTGGCCGGCTCCTTCATGGACCACGCCGCCTACGAGACCCTTCAGGACTGGCAGGACGCCCAGGTCGCCCACGGCGGCCGGGTCGAGGTCACCGGCCGGGCCGGGGCGCCGGTGGCGGGCTCGGGCGGCGGCCGGAGCGGGCACCACTGCTGCCGCCCCTGGACCCCGTGGCACGCCGTGCAGAACCACTGCCGGCACCGCTCGGCGGCGGCCGCCGCGCCCCGCCCGGTCGGCGGCCAACTGGCCTCCGGCATCAGCGCCTTCCAGCGCGACACCGCCCCGCTGGTGCGCGGCGAGCTGGCCCGGCTGGCCCGGGAGGGCCAGCGCCCCTCCCAGCTCTTCCTCACCTGCGCCGACTCCCGCCTGGTCACGAGCATGATCACGGCCAGCGGCCCGGGCGACCTCTTCACCGTCCGCAACGTCGGCAACCTGGTCCCGCGGCCGGGCGCCGAGTCCGGGGACGACTCGGTGGCGGCGGCCATCCAGTACGCCGTGGACGTCCTGGAGGTCAGCAGCATCACGGTCTGCGGCCACTCCGGCTGCGGGGCGATGCAGGCCCTGCTGACCACCCCGCAGGAGGACCCGCCGGCCACCGCCCTGCACCGCTGGCTGCGGCACGGCCGGCCCAGCCTGGCCCGGATGGCCAGCCGGGACCACCCCTGGGCCCGGATCGCCGGCCGGCTGCCGGCCGACGCGGTGGAGCAGCTCTGCCTGACCAACGTCGTCCAGCAGCTGGAGCACCTGCGCGCCCACGAGTCCGTCGCCCGCCGACTGGCGGAGGGCACCCTGGAGCTGCACGGCGTGTACTTCCACGTCGGCGAGGCGCAGGCGTACCTGCTCACCGACGGGGACGGCTGCATCGAGGGCCACGTCTTCGCGAGCGTGGATCCCGGTCATCCGACCGACGTGATCGAGCCAATCCCGCGCCGAACCGCACTGGAACAGGCCCCCGCCTGAACCGAACGCCCCCTCAGCACGTGAGACCGTATGGCCCTCCCCGCACCCTGCAGCGGGGAGGGCCACTCGCATGGAGGGGCCCCAGCGCCCGGAAATAGGTCTAAACCAATTTCCCGTGGCCCCTTGTCACCGGGGCCGCGGGCTGATGAGCTATGACCCGGGACACAACGGACACCCTGGGAAAGGGAGATGTCGGTGAGCAACGAAAGCCTGGCCAACCTGCTCAAGGAGGAGCGGCGCTTCGCGCCGCCCGCCGAGCTGGCCGCGGGCGCCAACGTCACGGCGCAGGCGTACGAAGAGGCCGCGGCGGACAGGCTGGGCTTCTGGGCGACCCAGGCCCGGCGGCTGAGCTGGGCCGTGGAGCCCACCGAGACGCTGGACTGGAGCAACCCGCCCTTCGCGAAGTGGTTCGCGGACGGCAAGCTCAACGTCGCGTACAACTGCGTCGACCGGCACGTCGAGGCCGGACTCGGCGACCGTGTCGCCATCCACTTCGAGGGCGAGCCGGGCGACAGCCGCCAGATCACCTACGCGCAGCTCAAGGACGAGGTCTCCAAGGCCGCCAACGCCCTGACCGAGCTGGGCGTGCGGGCCGGCGACCGGGTCGCCGTCTACCTGCCGATGATCCCCGAGGCGGTCGTCGCCATGCTGGCGTGCGCCCGGGTCGGCGCCGCGCACTCCGTGGTCTTCGGCGGCTTCTCCGCCGACGCCGTCGCCTCCCGCATCCAGGACGCCGACGCCAAGCTGGTCATCACCGCCGACGGCGGCTACCGGCGCGGCAAGCCCACCGCCCTCAAGCCGGCCATCGACGAGGCCGTGGGCAAGTGCCCGCAGGTGGAGCACGTGCTGGTGGTGCAGCGCACCGGCCAGGAGACCGCCTTCACCGAGGGCCGGGACCTGTGGTGGCACGAGCTCGTGGGCCGCCAGTCCGCCGAGCACGCCCCCGAGGCCTTCGACGCCGAGCACCCGCTCTTCATCCTCTACACCTCGGGGACGACGGGTAAGCCCAAGGGCATCCTGCACACCTCCGGCGGCTACCTGACCCAGGCCGCGTACACCCACCACGCCGTCTTCGACCTCAAGCCGGAGAGCGACGTCTACTGGTGCACCGCCGACATCGGCTGGGTGACCGGGCACTCGTACATCGTCTACGGCCCGCTGGCCAACGGCGCGACCCAGGTCATGTACGAGGGCACCCCCGACACCCCGCACCAGGGCCGCTTCTGGGAGATCGTCCAGAAGTACGGGGTCACCATCCTCTACACGGCGCCCACCGCCATCCGGACGTTCATGAAGTGGGGCGACGACATCCCCGCCAAGTTCGACCTGTCGAGCCTGCGGGTGCTCGGCTCGGTCGGCGAGCCCATCAACCCCGAGGCCTGGGTCTGGTACCGCGAGCACATCGGCGGCGGCCGCTGCCCGATCGTGGACACCTGGTGGCAGACCGAGACCGGCGCGATGATGATCTCCCCGCTGCCCGGCGTCACGGAGACCAAGCCCGGCTCCGCGCAGCGCGCGCTGCCCGGCATCAGCGCCACCGTCGTGGACGACGAGGCCCACGAGGTCCCGAACGGCGGGGGCGGCTACCTGGTCCTCACCGAGCCGTGGCCGTCGATGCTGCGCACCATCTGGGGCGACGACCAGCGCTTCCTGGACACCTACTGGTCCCGCTTCGAGGGCAAGTACTTCGCGGGCGACGGCGCCAAGAAGGACGAGGACGGCGACATCTGGCTGCTCGGCCGGGTCGACGACGTCATGCTCGTCTCGGGCCACAACATCTCGACCACCGAGGTCGAGTCGGCGCTGGTCTCGCACCCCTCGGTCGCCGAGGCGGCCGTGGTGGGTGCCGCGGACGAGACCACCGGCCAGGCGATCGTCGCCTTCGTCATCCTGCGCGGCACCGCCAGCGAGGACGAGGGCCTGGTCGCGGAGCTGCGCAACCACGTCGGCGCCACCCTCGGCCCGATCGCCAAGCCCAAGCGGATCCTGCCGGTGGCGGAGCTGCCCAAGACGCGTTCCGGCAAGATCATGCGCCGGCTGCTGCGGGACGTCGCGGAGAACCGCGAGCTGGGTGACGTCACCACCCTCACCGACTCCTCGGTGATGGACCTGATCCAGACCAAGCTGCCGAGCGCGGGCAGCGAGGACTGAGTCCGGCACGAGCACACCGAACGGGCATCCGGCGACCGCGCCGGATGCCCGTTTCGCGCTTAAAGTGATGATCGCCGGATACATCCGCGCGCGACCCCTGTAAAGTCGTGAAAGCGTAAAGAACGAAGAATCTCCACAGGGTGCGCCGGGAAGTCTGGTCGGCAACAGCTTCGCCATGCCGTCCAACCCACCGGAGGTGCCATCCGTGGCCGCGCCCAGCCCCACCGACCCCCACGGCCGCAAGCTGCTCGGCCGCCTGTCGCTGCCGGAGCGGCGGTACATCGCCGACGCCCTGCGCGCCGAGACCGTCGGTGGTGTGCTCCTGCTGGTGGCCGCCGTCGCCGCGCTGATCTGGGCCAACATCCCCGCCCTGGCCGACGGCTACGCAAGCGTGCGGGACTTCCACCTCGGCCCCGGTGCCCTCGGCCTGAACCTCTCGGTCCAGCACTGGGCGGCCGACGGGCTGCTGGCCGTGTTCTTCTTCGTCGCCGGCATCGAGCTCAAGCGCGAGCTGGTCGCGGGCGATCTGCGCGAGCCCAAGGCCGCCGCCCTGCCGGTGATCGCGGCCCTGTGCGGCATGGCCGTACCCGCCCTGGTCTACGCCCTGGTCAACGTCCTGGGCGACGGTTCGATGGACGGCTGGGCGGTCCCCACCGCCACCGACATCGCCTTCGCGCTGGCCGTGCTCGCCGTGATCGGCACCTCGCTGCCCTCCGCGCTGCGCGCCTTCCTGCTCACCCTCGCGGTGGTCGACGACCTCTTCGCGATCCTGATCATCGCGGTCTTCTTCACCAGCGAGATCCGCTTCCCGCAGCTGGTCGGGGCCTTCGTGGGCCTCGCGCTCTTCTGGTTCCTGCTGCGCCGCAACGTCCGCGGCTGGTACGTCTACGTCCCGCTGGCCCTGGTCATCTGGGGCCTGATGTACAACAGCGGCGTGCACGCCACCATCGCGGGCGTGGCCATGGGCCTGATGCTCCGCTGCACCCGCCGGGACGGCGAGCAGCACTCCCCCGGCGAGCACATCGAGCACCTGGTCCGGCCGCTGTCCGCCGGGCTGGCGGTGCCGCTCTTCGCGCTCTTCTCGGCCGGCGTCTCGCTCTCCGACGAGGCCCTGGGCCAGGTCTTCACCCGCCCCGAGACGCTGGGCGTGGTGCTCGGCCTGGTCGTCGGCAAGGCGGTCGGCATCTTCGGCGGCACCTGGCTCGCCGCCCGCTTCACCCGGGCCGAGCTCAACCCGGACCTGCGCTGGCCGGACGTCTTCGCCGTCGCCTCGCTGGCCGGCATCGGCTTCACCGTCTCCCTGCTCATCGGCGAACTGGCCTTCGACGGGGACCCGCTCCTCACCGACGAGGTGAAGGCGGCGGTGCTGATGGGCTCGCTGATCGCCGCCGTGCTCGCGGGCGTGCTGCTCAAGCTGCGCGACCGCAAGTACCGGGCGCTGACCGCAGCCGAGGAGCTCGACGAGGACCAGGACGGCATCCCGGACATCTACGAGGAGCACAACCCGGCGTACCACCTGCGGATGGCCGAGATCCACGAACGCAAGGCCGCCGAGCACCGCCGCCGGGCGGAGGAGGCCGCCGCCGCCGCGGATCCGGTGGCCACCGGGTCCAGCACCGAGGCCGAGCGTCCGGCATGATCTGACAGACAGTTCGGACGGAGCGAGGGAGAGAGCGATGAGCGCAGTGGACCAAGGGTCGCAAGGGGTCGAGCGCAGTCTCGGCCAGCTGGTCGCCTCGGCAACGACCGAGATGTCCGCCCTGGTGCACGACGAGATCGCGCTGGCCAAGGCCGAGATCCGGCAGGACGTCAAGCGGGTCGGCATCGGCGGCGCCGCCATCGGCATCGCCGGCACCCTGGCGCTCTTCTCGCTGCCGGTGCTGAGCTTCGCCGCGGCCTACGGCATCCACAATCTGGGGCTGGGCCTGGCCTGGTCCTTCCTGATCGTCGGCGGCGCGTTCCTGCTGCTCGCGGGGCTGCTGGCGCTGCTCGCGGTGACGAAGTTCAAGAAGGTCAAGCCGCCGGAGAAGTCCATCGCCTCCGTCAAGCAGACCGCCGCGCTCATGGGGACGGTCAAGCCGCACCCCCGGCCGGTCAGTGACAAGGCCGTGGGTGTGGCACGCTCGTCCTCATGACGGCCGCCTCCCCCGACAACGGAACACCTCCCACCGCCGCCTCGGCGGTCCGCCTCGACGGTCCCTGGACGCACCGGGACGTCGCGGCCAACGGTGCGCGCTTCCACGTCGCCGAGCTGGGCGAGGGTCCGCTGGTCCTGCTGCTGCACGGCTTCCCGCAGTTCTGGTGGACCTGGCGGCACCAGATGACCGCGCTCGCCGAGGCCGGGTACCGGGCCGTGGCGATGGACCTGCGCGGGGTGGGCGGCAGCGACCGCACGCCCCGCGGCTACGACCCCGCCAACCTGGCCCTGGACATCACCGGTGTGGTCCGCTCCCTGGGCGAGCCGGACGCCGCGCTCGTCGGCCACGACCTGGGCGGGTACCTGGCCTGGACGGCCGCGGTCATGCGTCCCAAGGTGGTGCGCCGGCTGGTGGTCTCCTCGATGCCGCACCCGCGCCGCTGGCGTTCGGCGATGCTCTCGGACGTGTCCCAGAGCCGGGCCGGGTCGTACGTCTGGGGCTTCCAGCGGCCCTGGCTGCCCGAGCGGCGGCTGGTGGCGGAGGACGGCGCGCTGGTGGGCGAGCTGATCCGGGAGTGGTCCGGTCCGCGGCAGCCCGAGGACGAGGACGTCCGGGTCTACCAGCGGGCGATGTGCGTGCCCTCGACGGCGCACTGCTCGATCGAGCCCTACCGCTGGATGGTCCGCTCGATGGCCCGCCCCGACGGCCTCCAGTTCAACCGGCGGATGAAGCGCCCGGTCCGGGTGCCGACCCTGCACCTGCACGGGTCGCTGGATCCGGTGATGCGCACCCGCAGCGCGGCCGGTTCGGGCGAGTACGTCGAAGCCCCCTACCGGTGGCGGCTGTTCGACGGCCTGGGGCACTTCCCCCATGAGGAGGACCCAGCGGCCTTCTCCGCCGAGCTCGTCAACTGGCTGCGGGACCCCGAGCCGGACCGCTGACCGGGCCGTCCGCGGCACGCCCTGACGCCTGCTCGAACACCGACTGAACTCCTGTACGACGAACAGCCAATTGCCCCGCGCATAGGCCAATTGGCCGTCTCGCGCACGGTTACCGACCTTGGGGCCCGGGCAGACGTCGAAGTATGGGCTGGACGCACGACCACGCTGACACCGCACGCACCCGCCGCTCGGCAGCGCCGCTGGGCTCCCACGAGAGGGCGGACGGTCCCGTACCGGGACCCGACCCCCGACTCGGCATTCCGCGCATCCTGCGCCGCCGGGCCCGCTGGGTCTCGGCCCGCCTGAGGCACCAGCGCACCTAGCCCGGCCGGGCGCCGGAGCGCCGGGCGGCCGGAGCGCCGGGCGTCAGAGCGCGCAGGCGTCGGTGGCCACCCGCCGGTGGGCGGTGCTGCCGTCGGTGATGTCGTCCTGGATCTCGTCGGCCGTCAGGGCGTACCCGGTGTTCGGGTCGTCCAGGGACTTCGCGAAGACCACGCCGTAGACCTTGCCGTCCGGGGTCAGCAGCGGGCCGCCGGAGTTGCCCTGGCGCACGGTCGCGTAGAGCGAGTACACGTCGCGGCGGACGGTGCCCCGGTGGTAGATGTCCGGGCCGTTGGCGTTGATCCGGCCGCGGACCCGGGCGGCCCGCACGTCGTACGAGCCGTTCTCCGGGAAGCCCGCGACGATCGCGCCGCTGCCGCTCTTGGCGTCGGCCCCGGCGAACTCCAGCGCGGGCGCCCGCAGCTTGGGCACGTCCAGGACGGCGATGTCCCGCCGCCAGTCGTAGAGCACGACCTTGCCCTCGTAGAGCCGTCCCTCGCCGCCTATCTGGACGGTGGGCTCCGCGACCCCGCCGACCACGTGGGCGTTGGTCATGACCTTGCCGTCGGCGAAGACGAAGCCGGTGCCCTCCAGGACCTTGCTGCAGCTCGGGGCGGTGCCGACCACCTTCACGATGGAGCGCTTGGCGCGCTGCGCGACCGGGCTGCCGGCCAGCGCCGGGTCGGGCGCCCGCACCTCGGTGATGGGTTCGTTGGAGAACGGGCTGAAGACCTGCGGGAAGCCGTTCTGCGCGAGGACGGAGCTGAAGTCCGAGAAGAGGGTGTTCGCCTGCTGGGGCATCAGCTTCGAGACGCCGTAGAGCACCTGCGACTTGTTGGCCTGCTTGCCCAGGCTGTTGGTCGGGTTGCCGGCCAGCGCCGACCCGATCAGCCAGGCGACCAGCAGCATCGCGACGACGTTGACCAGCGCGCCGCCGGTGGCGTCCAGGGCGCGCGCCGGTGACCAGGTGATGTGCCCGCGCAGCCGGTTCCCCAGGTGGGTGGTGAAGGCCTGGCCCACCGAGGCGCAGATGATCACCACCACCACCGCCACGATGGCGGCCGCGGTGGTCACCGTCGCCTTGTCGGTGACCTGGTTCCAGATCACCGGGAGCAGGGTCACCGCGATCAGGCCGCCACCGAGGAAGCCGATCACCGAGAGGATGCCGACGACGAAGCCCTGGCGGTAGCCGATGATCGCGAACCACACGGCGGCGACCAGCAGGAGGATGTCCAGCGCGTTCAGCTGGTCGAGCACGTTCACGTGGGCCACCGTCTCATGCGCGCCAGTCCAGCGGGACCCTTCGAGACCGGTCCCACGGCAGCTCCCAGCCCGAGTAGTGCAGGATCCGGTCGATCACTCCCGCGGTGAAACCCCAGACCAGAGCCGATTCGACCAGGAATGCGGGGCCTTCGTGGCCGCTCGGGTGGACCGTGACGGCGCGGTTGGCCGGGTCCGTGAGATCCGCCACGGGAACCGTGAAGACCCGGGCCGTCTCGCCCGGGTCCACCGCCGTCACCGGGCTGGGCTCGCGCCACCAGCCGAGCACCGGGGTCACCACGAAGCGGCTCACCGGGATGTACAGCCGGGGCAGCACGCCGAAGAGCTGCACCCCGGCCGGGTCCAGCCCGGTCTCCTCCTCGGCCTCCCGCAGCGCGGCCCGCAGCGGCCCGTCGTCCGCCGGGTCGCCGTCCTCGGGGTCGAGCGCCCCGCCCGGGAAGGAGGGCTGTCCCGCGTGCGAGCGAAGCGTGCCGGCCCGCTCCAGCAGCAGCAGCTCGGGGCCGGCGGCACCCTCGCCGAAGAGGATCAGCACGGCCGACTGCCGGCCCGCGCCGCTCTCCGGCGGCAGGAAGCGGCTCAGCTGGAGCGGCTGGACCGTCCGCGCCGCCTCGGCCACCGGGTCCAGCCAGGACGGCAGGCCGTCCGTGCTCAGCCCGGCCCCGGCGGACAGCTCGGGCCGGCCACCACCGGCCCCGCCCGCCCTCGTCACCCCTGTCATCGGCACCCCGTTCGCAGTACTGCCCCTGACCGCCACAACGCGGCCCGGGGCCGGATTCGTTCCTCGGACCGGGGCGGGCCGCCCCGGCGGTCAGCGGGTGGCGGCGCCCAGCGGCGCGGCCGGCAGGCCCGGGTAGTCGGCCGGCGGGCTCAGCCGCTGGCCGGGCTGGCCGCCCTTCTCGTACTTGAGGAGCTTCCGCGCCTTCTCCGGGTCCGTCTCGCCCTCGCCGTACGCGGGACACAGCGGGGCGATCGGGCAGGCCCCGCAGGCGGGCTTGCGGGCGTGGCAGATCCGGCGGCCGTGGAAGACGACCCGGTGCGAGAGCATCGTCCACTCGCTCTTCGGGAAGATCTCGCAGATCTCCGCCTCGACCTTCTCCGGGTCCTCCTGCTCGGTCCACTTGAAGCGGCGCACCAGCCGCCCGAAGTGGGTGTCGACGGTGATCCCGGGGACGCCGAAGGCGTTGCCGAGCACGACGTTGGCCGTCTTGCGGCCCACGCCCGGCAGGGTCACCAGGTCCTCGAGGCGGCCCGGCACCTCGCCGTCGAAGCGGTCGCGCAGGGCCGCGGACAGGCCCATCAGCGACCGGGCCTTCGCCCGGAAGAACCCGGTCGGCCGGATGATCTCCTCCAGCTCCTCCGGCACGGCCGCGGCCATGTCCTCGGGGGTCGGGTACGCGGCGAACAGGGCGGGGGTGGTCTGGTTCACCCGCAGGTCGGTGGTCTGCGCGGACAGGACCGTGGCGACCAGCAGCTCGAAGGGGTTCCGGAAGTCCAGCTCGGGGTGGGCGTAGGGGTAGACCTCCGCCAGCTCGCGGTTGATCCGGCGGGCGCGGCGGACCATCGCCAGCCGGGACTCGGGCTTCGCCTTCGCGGCCGCCGCCCCGCTCTTCGCAACCTTGCTCTCAGCCATGTGACGAAGGCTACGCCGGGCCGCCGACACCCCGGGGCCGATCCCGGACGATGATCGCCGGCGGCCGCCCGACGCCCCTGACCGCCCCGGCCGCAACCCGGCCGGGACTCTGTTCGCCCACAGCTGAATCCGCTGTGCGGACGGCGCCCGCGGGCCCTTCGGCCCTTGCCCGGCGGCCTCTT
The DNA here is from genome assembly GCF_040684615.1 of Streptomyces sp. NPDC089919. Lineage (NCBI taxonomy): Bacteria > Bacillati > Actinomycetota > Actinomycetes > Kitasatosporales > Streptomycetaceae > Streptomyces > Streptomyces sp. NPDC089919. The sequence continues at coordinate 10,691 of NZ_JBFBGK010000075.1, read as the reverse complement.
GACCCCCGGGGCCCGCCGGACGTGTCCCCCTCCGTGGCCCGAACAGCCCATCCATTTGCCCCCAGCCGCCCAGTACACCCGTTCGTCCGGCATGCTTGTGATCGATCGCACTGTTTGTAGCGTCCGGCAAAATGGGGAGCACGGTCCCCTGAGCAGGTCGACATAGGAGAGAGACTCGTGGACGACGTTCTGCGGCGCGCCCCGCTCTTCGCGGCGCTCGATGACGAGCAGGCCGCGGAGCTCCGCGCCTCCATGGGCGAGGTGACCCTCGCACGCGGCGACGCCCTGTTCCACGAGGGCGACCCCGGTGACCGGCTGTACGTCGTCACCGAGGGCAAGGTCAAGCTGCACCGCACCTCCCCCGACGGCCGCGAGAACATGCTCGCCGTCCTCGGCCCCGGCGAGCTGATCGGCGAGCTGTCGCTCTTCGACCCGGGCCCGCGCACCGCCACCGCCACCGCGCTGACCGAGGTCAAGCTGCTCGGCCTGGGCCACGGCGACCTCCAGCCCTGGCTGAACGCCCGGCCCGAGGTCGCGACCGCGCTGCTGCGCGCCGTCGCCCGCCGCCTGCGCAAGACCAACGACCAGATGTCCGACCTGGTCTTCTCCGACGTCCCCGGCCGCGTCGCCCGGGCCCTGCTCGACCTGTCGCGCCGCTTCGGCGTGCAGTCGGAGGAGGGCATCCACGTGGTGCACGACCTGACGCAGGAGGAGCTGGCCCAGCTCGTCGGCGCCTCGCGCGAGACGGTCAACAAGGCCCTCGCCGACTTCGCCGGCCGCGGCTGGCTGCGCCTGGAGGCCCGCGCGGTCATCCTGCTGGACGTCGAGCGGCTGGCCAAGCGCTCCCGCTGAGCGCCCGCACGCCTTCGAAGGCCCCCGTCCACCCGGGCGGGGGCCTTCGCCGTCCCCGCGCGTTGCGCGCGAGGGGAAGCCGACCGTGGATTGGCACAGTGGAACGCATGGAACACAAGGGGCTGGACGCACAGGGGTTCATCGAGCGCGAGGGGTCGCTCGGGGCGGTCGGGCCGGAGTTCCGGCCGGTGGTGGCCCTGGCCCGGTCCCGCATCGGCGAGGCGTACGGCCGGCGCCTGCACAGCGCCTACCTCTACGGCTCGGTGCCGCGGGGCACCGCCCGGCCCGGCCGCTCCGACCTCGACCTGCTGCTGGCGCTCCACGAGGAGCCCACCGGGACCGACCGCGGGACGGCCGGCGAGCTGGCGCAGGAGCTCGACGCGCACGACCCGGCCGTCGACGGCGTGGGGATCCTGCTCTTCGGCAAGGAACGGCTGCTCAGCGACGCCGAGCGGTACGACCTGGGCTGGTTCCTGGCCTGCCTGTGCACCCCGCTGCTCGGCGCCGACCTGGCCGAGCACCTGCCGCGGTACCGGCCCGACGAGCGGCTGGCCCGGGAGACCAACGGCGACCTGGCCGGGATGCTGCCCCGCTGGCGCGACCAGGTGGCGGAGGCGGCCGGCCCGGCGGAGTACCGGACGCTGGCCCGCCGCTACGCCCGCCACCTGGTGCGGACCGGGCTGACGCTGGTCATGCCCCGGTGGGGCGGCTGGACCAGCGACCTGGACCGGTCCGCCGAGGTCTTCGGCCGGTACTACCCCGAGCGGGCCGGGCAGCTGCGCGAGGCGGCGGCCGTGGCCCTGGACCCGGTGGCCGACCCGGCGGTGCTGCACGGGTACACCGAGGACCTGGGGCCCTGGCTGGCCGCGGAGTACGCCCGGGTGCTGGGCGTGAAGGCGGCGCGGGGCTGAGGCCGCGGCCGGGTCAGAGCTTGTGCTCCAGGGCCTCGACCGCGTCCTTGGCCTCCTTCAGGCCCTCCCCGGTGAGCTCGCGGTAGATCTTGATGGCCTCGATCTTCTTGCCGGCCCGCAGCCGCTCCAGGACCCGGTCCAGGCCCGCCACGGGCGGCTCCTCGAGGCCCAGGTGATCCATGATCACGTCCAGCTTGCGCTCGATCCGGTCGGCCTTGCGGGCCACCTCCCGGACCTTCTGGTTGACGTGCGCGGTGATCCAGTTGACCGCCAGGACCAGGGCTATGAGTGCGAAGATCATGCGAGCAGCGTAGTGACCGCCTAGTAGCCGGGCGGGCCCGGGATCAGGCCGTGCTCCTTCAGGTACTCCAGCTGCGCCCGCACCGACCACTCCGCCGCGGGCCACAGGGAGCGGTCCACGTCCGCGTAGACGTGCGCCACGACCTCGGAGGGGCTGTGGAAGCCGTTCTCCACGGCCGTCTCCACCTGCGCCAGCCGGTGCGCCCGGTGCGCCAGGTAGAACTCCACCGCGCCCTGGGCGTCCTCCAGCACCGGGCCGTGGCCCGGCAGCACGGTGTGGACCCCGTCGTCCACCGTCAGGGAGCGCAGCCGGCGCAGCGAGTCCAGGTAGTCGCCCAGCCGGCCGTCCGGATGGGCCACCACGGTCGTGCCGCGGCCCAGGATCGTGTCGCCGGTCAGCACGGCCCGGTCGGCCGGCAGGTGGAAGGAGAGGGAGTCGGCGGTGTGCCCGGGGGTGGGCACCACCCGCAGCTCCAGCCCGCCGACCGAGACCACCTGGCCGGCCCGCAGCCCCTCGTCGCCCAGCCGCAGCGCCGGGTCCAGGGCCCGGACCTTGGTGCCGGTCAGCTCGGCGAACCGGCCGGCGCCCTCGGCGTGGTCGGGGTGGCCGTGGGTGAGCAGGGTCAGCGCGACCCGCCGGCCGGCCCGCTCGGCCGTGGCGATCACCTCGCGCAGGTGGCCGTCGTCCAGCGGGCCCGGGTCGACCACCACCGCGAGGTCGGAGTCCGGCTCGGCGAGGATCCAGGTGTTGGTGCCGTCCAGGGTCATCGCGGAGGCGTTCGGCGCGAGGACGTTGACGGCGCGGGCGGTCGCGGGCCCGGAGAGCACCCCGCCCCGCGGCTGGCCCGGCAGGGCCCCGGCATCCGTCATGAGGCGCCTCCGATCCGTACCCGCTTGGTGAACTCGTCGTGTCCGGGCCAGCTCAGCACCAGCTCGCCCTCTTCCAGGGTGGCCTGCGCGAGCACCGGCGTCAGGTCCTGGGCCCCGGCCGCCGCCAGGGCCGCCGCGGCGGTCCCGTACGGCTCCAGCGAGCGCAGGGTGGAGATGGTCGGCGGCATCATCAGCAGCTCGCCCTTGTCGTAGCCCGCGGCCGCCTCGGCCGGCCGGATCCACACCGTGCGGTCCGCCTCGGTGGAGGCGTTCCGGGTCCGCTGGCCCTCGGGCAGCGCGGCCACGAAGAACCACGTGTCGTAACGGCGCGGCTCGAACTCGGGGGTGATCCAGCGGGCCCAGGCGCCCAGCAGGTCCGACCGGAGCAGCAGGCCGCGGCGGTCGAGGAACTCGGCGAAGGACAGCTCCCGGGCCACCAGTGCCTGCCGGTCCTCCTCCCAGTCCTCGCCGGTGGTGTCCCCGACGACGGTGTCGGCCGTCGGGCCGGCCAGCAGCACCCCGGCCTCCTCGTACGTCTCGCGGACCGCGGCGCAGACGATGGCCTGCGCGGTGGCCCGCTCGGTACCCAGCCGCTCGGCCCAGCGGTCCAGGCCGGGGCCGGCCCAGCCGACGTGGTGGTCGTCGTCCCGCGGGTCCACGCCGCCGCCGGGGTAGGCGTACGCCCCGCCGGCGAAGGCCATCGAGGCCCGGCGACGGAGCATGTGCACGGCGGGGCCGGTGGCTGGGCCTGTGGCTTGGCCCGTGCCCGTGCCTGCGTCGGTGTCGCGGAGCAGCATGACGGTGGCTGCGAGCTTGGGGGCGACGGGGGTGAGGGTGCCGGCCGTCAGGGCCCGGATGCGGTCCGGCCACTCCGGCGGGTACCACTGGCCTCCGGCGGTCCGGCCCTGTTGCTCTTGGCCCTGGCCCCGCTGACTCGTGTCCTGCTGCTCACCCATTGGCATGGCCGGATGCTACGGCGATCCGCCCGGATGTACGAGGGGGTGCCGGTGCCGGTGGCGGTGGCCGCTGCGCGGAGCCCTCCCCCACCCCACCCTCCCCCAGACTCCGTCCGGGGGGACCCCCATCCCGAAACCGGGGGCTCCGCCCCCGGACCCCCGGCCCAGGCGCTCCGCGCCGGGCTTCCGGGGCTCCGCCCCGGACCCCGCGCCTCAAACGCCGGCGAGGCTGGATTGGCCACTCCCCCCACGAGGCCGTACATGTACGCCTGGCCGCGGGCGGTCGGGATGTGCGGGGGAGCCGCTTGACGGCCCGTGGCAGGCTGGTCCGGAGGCGGGCCCGGGCCGGGGATCGCCGAAGGCGACGGGCGAAGCCCGCTTGTCCGGGGTGGGCCTGCCACGGGCCGTCAAGCGGCGCGGGGACCCACACCTCCCGACCGCCCGCCGAAGCCCCGGCAAATCAAGCCCCGCCGGCGATTGAGGCGCGGGGTCCGGGGCAGCGCCCCGAAACCTGGCCCCCGCCCACCCTTCGCATCCGCCCGAGCATGGCCTGAGCCGACCGTCGCGCAGCGACGGTGCGGACGGGCAGGCACGCAGACAGGCAGCCCAGACAGCCCCGGGGCACCCCCCGAAACACCGACAGGGCCGGCCCGCGCACAGCAGCGCGTACCGGCCCCGTCGAGGAGCGCGAGGACTCAGTCCTCGATCTCGATCTGGAACTCGACCTCGACCGGCGCGTCCAGGGGGAGGACCGCCACGCCGACGGCGCTGCGGGCGTGGACGCCCTTGTCGCCGAGGACCTCGCCGAGCAGCTCGCTGGCGCCGTTGATGACGCCGGGCTGGGCGGTGAAGTCGGGGGCGGAGGCGACGAAGCCGACGACCTTCACGACCCGCTTGATCTTGTCCAGGTCGCCGATCACGGACTTCACGGCCGCCAGGCCGTTCAGCGCGCAGGTGCGGGCGAGCTGCTTGGCCTCGTCGGCGCTGACCTCGCCGCCGACCTTGCCGGTCAGCGGGAGCTTGCCGTCGACCATCGGGAGCTGGCCCGCGGTGTAGACGTACGCGCCGGAGCGGACCGCCGGCTGGTACGCGGCCAGCGGGGGCACGACCTCCGGAAGGGTCAGTCCGAGCTCGGCCAGCCTGGCCTCGACGGCGCTCATGCCTGCTTCTCCCGCTTCAGGTAGGCCACCAGCTGCTCGGGGTTGTTCGGCCCGGGCACGACCTGGACGAGCTCCCAGCCGTCCTCGCCCCAGGTGTCGAGGATCTGCTTGGTGGCGTGCACGAGCAGCGGGACCGTCGCGTATTCGAACTTCTTCATGCAGGGGAGCGTAGTGCCTGGACGAGGGCTCATGCGCAGCCCGAATTCGCACTGGTTACGCTCGATGCGTGAGCAGGCTCCAAGTGGTCAGCGGCAAGGGCGGCACCGGTAAGACCACGGTCGCCGCCGCACTCGCGCTCGCCCTCGCCAAAGAGGGCGGGCGGACGCTTCTGGTGGAGGTCGAGGGCAGGCAGGGGATCGCGCAGGTCTTCGGCACCGAAGCGCTCCCCTATGAGGAGCGGAAGATCGCGGTGGCGCCCGGGGGCGGCGAGGTGTTCGCCCTGGCCATCGACGCCGAGCGGGCGCTGCTGGACTACCTCCAGATGTTCTACAAGCTCGGCTCGGCCGGCCGGGCGCTCAAGAAGCTGGGCGCCATCGACTTCGCCACCACCATCGCGCCGGGCCTGCGGGACGTGCTCCTGACGGGCAAGGCCTGCGAGGCGGTCAAGCGCAAGGACAAGCAGGGCCGCCCGGTCTACGACCACGTGGTCATGGACGCGCCGCCGACGGGCCGGATCACCCGCTTCCTGAACGTCAACGACGAGGTGGCGGGCCTCGCCCGGTTCGGCCCGATCCACAACCAGGCCCAGGCGGTCATGAAGGTCCTCAAGTCCCCGGGCACGGCCGTGCACCTGGTGACGCTGCTGGAGGAGATGCCCGTCCAGGAGACCGCGGACGGGATCGCCGAGCTGCGCGCGGCCGGGCTGCCCACCGGCCGGGTGATCGTGAACATGGTCCGTCCGCACCACCTGGACGAGGGCGCCCTGCGGGCCGCCTCGGGCGGGCAGCGGGCCGCGGTGGCCCAGGCGCTGTCCCGGGCCGGGCTGGGCGGCGCCCGCCGCGGCGGGCTGGCCGAGCGGCTGGTGGAGCCGCTGCTGGAGCAGGCCGCGGAGCACGCCGAGCGGGTGGAGCTGGAGCGGGCCCAGCGCACCGTGCTCGCGGAGCTCGGACTGCCGACGTACGAACTGCCGCTGCTGGGCGGCGGGATGGATCTCGCCGGGCTCTACGACCTGGCGGCGGAGCTGCGGAAGCAGGTGAGCGCCCGGTGAGCATCGCCCTGCGGACTCCCCCCGTGCTGGACGTCGACGCACTGCTGGACGACCGGGACACCCGGATCGTCGTGTGCTGCGGCGCGGGCGGGGTGGGCAAGACCACGACGGCCGCGGCGCTCGGGCTGCGGGCGGCCGAGCGGGGGCGCAAGGTCGTGGTGCTCACCATCGATCCGGCGCGCCGGCTGGCCCAGTCGATGGGCATCGACCTGCTGGACAACACGCCCCGGCCGGTGGCGGGCGCCGGCTCGGACGGCGGCACGCTGCACGCCATGATGCTGGACATGAAGCGGACCTTCGACGAGATCGTCGAGGCCCACGCGGACCCGGAGCGGTCCCGGGCGATCCTGGAGAACCCCTTCTACCAGTCCCTGTCGGCCGGGTTCGCGGGCACGCAGGAGTACATGGCCATGGAGAAGCTGGGCCAGCTCCGGGCGCGGGACGACTGGGACCTGATCGTGGTGGACACCCCGCCGAGCCGGTCCGCGCTGGACTTCCTGGACGCGCCCAAGCGGCTGGGGTCCTTCCTCGACGGGAAGTTCATCCGGGTGCTGATGGCGCCGGCCAAGGTGGGCGGCCGGGCCGGGATGAAGTTCCTGAACGTCGGCATGTCGCTGATGACGGGCACCCTCAGCAAGCTGATGGGGGGCCAGCTCCTGAAGGACGTCCAGACCTTCGTGGCCGCCATGGACACGATGTTCGGCGGCTTCCGCACCCGCGCGGACGCCACGTACCGGCTCCTCCAGGCGCCGGGGACGGCGTTCCTGGTGGTCGCCGCGCCCGAGGCGGACGCGCTGCGCGAGGCCGCGTACTTCGTGGAGCGGCTGGCCGCGGACGACATGCCGCTGGCCGGGCTGGTGCTGAACCGGGTGCACGGCAGCGGCGCCGACCAGCTGTCGGCGGAGCGGGCGCTGGCCGCCGCGGAGAATCTTGAAGAAGGCGGCATTGTGGATCAGGAGGCCGGGAAGGCTGACCTTCGTGACCCCGCCGCCCCCGAAGGATCCGCCGACGCCCTCGCCGCCGGACTGCTCCGGCTGCACGCCGAGCGCATGCAGGTGATCGCGCGCGAGCGAAGCACCCGCGACCGTTTCTCCTCGCTGCATCCCGAGGTGCCGGTGGCCGAAGTGGCCGCCCTGCCCGGCGATGTGCACGACCTCGCCGGGCTGCGGGCCATCGGTGACCGGCTGACGACCGGTCAGAGCATCTGAGTGCGACGCATCTGATACGACCGGTCGGAAGGGCGGTGCCGGGGCCTACCCGGCCGCCGCGTAGGTCTCGTAGACCACGTCCGTCTCACCGTCGACATCCACCGTCAGGATGCCGGTGCTGCGCTCGTACTCCGTACGAGCGGTTTCGAGCAGCCGCCGCCACGACGTGACGGTGGGCCGCCTGCGGAGCAGGGCGCGGCGCTCCCGCTCGGTCATGCCGCCCCAGACACCGAACTCGACGCGGTTGTCGAGCGCGTCCGCGAGGCATTCGGTCCGCACCGGGCATCCGGTGCACACCGCCTTGGCCCTGTTCTGCGCTGCACCCTGTACGAACAATTCATCCGGATCGGTAGTGCGGCAGGCTGCCTGCGCACTCCAGTCGGTAACCCAGCCCATGCCGGCGCCGTCCTCTCCCGAATCGAGGCTCCCCCACGGCGGCAGCGGCATATTCACCGCTGCCAGTTGAGGACGTTACGGAAGGTGGGCACAGCGCAACACCCCCGACGGGCCCAATCTTGAATGGCCCGAACGGACTATGCGTGAGCGGCAGATCACCCGACGGAGTGACCCGGCGACATGCCCGACGTATCGGACATTTTTGGATGTACCAGTCGAGCCGGGAGCGCTTTACATCGGACACCGAACGACGGATGCCGGCGATTCGGACATACGTCCACCCTCTTCGGGAAGGGTGAAAGTCGCGCCGGGGGGTTGATGTCCCCTCGCACTGCTGTGACAGTTGAGAGCAGCTTAGGCCAAGGCATACACGTGTGTCCGGCGAATGAGAACGTAGGCTGCCCCCATGCCAAAGAAGCGCTCGGGCGGAGGTCTCACCGGGACCCAGCAGGCCGCCAAGTTCCTCGGGGTCTCGGTCCTCGCCGGTGTCGTGCTGGCCGGTATCGCGATTCCCGGTGCGGGTGCGCTCGGGCTCGCGGCCAAGGGCACGGTCGAGGGGTTCGACGAGATCCCCGCCAACCTCAAGACCCCGCCGCTGAGTCAGCGCACCACCATCCTGGACGCCGAGGGCGGTCTCATCGCGACCGTCTACTCCCGCGACCGGAAGGTCGTCCCGCTCACGGCCATCTCGCCGTACATGCAGAAGGCGATCGTCGCGATCGAGGACTCCCGGTTCTACGAACACGGGGCCATCGACCTCAAGGGCATCCTGCGCGCCGTCAACCAGAACGCCCAGGAGGGCGGCGCCGCCCAGGGCGCGTCGACCCTGACCCAGCAGTACGTCAAGAACGTCTTCGTCGAAGAGGCCGGCGACGACCCGACCAAGGTCGCCGAGGCGCAGCAGAAGAGCCTGGGCCGCAAGGTCCGCGAGCTGAAGTACTCGATCCAGGTCGAGGAAGAGCTCGGCAAGAAGAAGATCCTCGAGAACTACCTCAACATCACCTTCTTCGGGCAGCAGGCCTACGGCATCGAGTCGGCCGCCCAGCGCTACTTCAGCAAGCCCGCCCGGGACCTCACCCTCGAGGAGTCCGCGCTGCTCGCGGGCCTGGTCCAGTCGCCGAGCCGGTACGACCCGGTCAACGACACCGAAGAGGCCACCAAGCGCCGCAACACCGTGCTGCAGCGGATGGCCGACGTGAAGGACATCTCGCAGGCCGAGGCGGACGCCGCCATGGCCAAGCCGATCAAGCTGAAGGTCACCCGCCCCAAGAACGGCTGCATCACCGCCGTCAGCGGCGCCGGCTTCTTCTGCGACTACGTGCGCGCGGTCTTCCTCTCCGACCCCGTCTTCGGCAAGACGAAGGAGGAGCGGGCCAAGATCTGGAACCAGGGCGGCCTGACCGTCCGGACCACCCTGGACCCGCAGTCCCAGGAGGCCGTGAACACCTCCATCAAGGACCACGTCAACCAGGACGACAAGATCGCCACCGCGGTCACCCTGGTCCAGCCGGGCACCGGCCGGGTGCTGGCCATGGGCCAGTCCAAGCCCTACGGCTTCGGCACCAACGAGACGCAGATCAACTTCTCGGTCAACAAGAAGATGGGCGGCTCGAACTTCGGCTTCCCGACCGGCTCGACCTTCAAGCCGTTCGTGGCGGCGGCGGCCATCGAGGCGGGCACCGCCCCGACCAAGGTCTACCCCTCGCCGCACGACATGCCGTACCCGAGCCCGGTCAGCACCTGCGGCAGCCCCTGGGTGAACTTCAACGACCAGGACCGGGTGGAGAACGAATCCGAGTCCGAGGTCGGCCCGTACGCGCTGAAGGACGCCATGGCGAAGTCGGTCAACACCTACTTCGTCCAGATGATCACGGACATCGGCCTCTGCCCGGTGACCGACATGGCCCGCAAGCTCGGCGTGGTCCCGGCCAACGGCGAGAAGCTGAAGGAGGTGCCCTCGATCGCGCTGGGCACCGAGGGCATGTCCCCGCTGACCATGGCCAACGCCTACGCCACCTTCGCCAACCGGGGCGTCTACTGCAGCCCCGTCGCCATAGAGTCCATCACCGACGCGCACGGCAAGGCCCTCCGGGTGCCCCGGAGCAGCTGTGAGCGGGCGATGTCCCAGCGGACCGCCGACACCATCAACAGCCTGCTGCGCGGCGTGATCGACTCCGGTACCGGTAAGGAAGCCGGCCTCGAGGGCCGGGACAGCGCGGGCAAGACCGGTACCACCGACTCCCGCTACAACGCCTGGTTCGTCGGCTACACGCCGAACATGGCGGGCGCGACCTGGGTCGGCTCCGGCGGCAACAAGCAGATCTCGATGGAGAACATCTACATCGGCGGCCAGTACTACGAGAAGGTCTACGGCGGCGGCGTCCCCGGCCCGATCTGGAAGGACGCGGTCAACGGCGCGCTGGCCGGCCGGGAGGTCCAGGAGTTCGTCACCGTCCACATCCCCGACGCGGTCGAGCCGCCCGGCGGCAGCAAGGGCAAGCCGGGCAAGGGCAAGGGCGGCAAGCACAAGCCGCGCAAGCGCGACGACGGCAAGCCGGGCAACGACGGCGGCGACGACCCGGACCCGGACCCGGCGGGGACCGGCACCGACAACGGCGGCGGGCTCCCCGGCGGCTTCACGCTGGACCCGGGCCTGGTGGCCGGGCAGACCGGCCGCGACCAGTAGCCGGTAGCCGGTAGCCGGTAGCCGGTAGGGAACGACAGAGAGGGGGGGGGGGGCGCCGCGCCGCGCCCCGCCGACCGGGCCGGCGGGCGGGACCCCGCCCGGCGCAGAATACACACAGCGGCCACCCCCCCCCCCCCCCCCCCCC